>CALFXA010000155.1 GCA_937928015.1 uncultured Anaerolineales bacterium
ATGGGCAAGTTGGAGACGGGACATTCATAGAGCGATTTCAACCCGTGGATGTTATCGGCATGAACAATGGAGTTACGTCTATCGATGCAGGAAATGAACACGTCTGCGCCATCAACAATGATGGAAGTATCAAGTGCTGGGGACGCGGGGATGGCGGGCAGTTAGGAGATGGCACTACCGGAATGGCGTATACTCCGACCAGCGTAGTTAGCCTGGACAGTGGAGTAGACGCGATCTCCACAACAGGTGACTTTACCTGCGCGTTAACAAGCAATGGCGGGGTTAAATGCTGGGGTTACAACGTTAGTGGCAATCTGGGAAACGGAACCTTCAACAATAGCAATATCCCTGTCGATGTAATAGGACTAGATAGTGGTGTTCAATCTGTTTCATCGGGCGGATTGCATACATGCGCCTTGATTAGTGGAAAAGTCAAGTGTTGGGGAGATAACTTCTATGGACAATTAGGAAATGGATCAGATTCTCCCTCACCCATTCCAACAAGTGTAATTGGCCTACCCAATGATATTATTGCCATTTCTTTAGGATGGACTTATACATGCGCTCTCACCAATACTGGGAGTGTTAAATGCTGGGGTGATAATAGTTACGGTCAACTAGGGGATGGAACAATGAATAGCAGTCGCAGTCCAGTGGATGTAGTTGGTCTGTCCAATGGAGTTGTTAAAATATCCACCGGGCAAGGTCACACGTGCGCATTGATCAATGACGGTAGCGTAAAATGCTGGGGAGGGAATAACGTTGGCCAACTGGGAGATGGGACCTTTATTAATCGTTCCACGCCTGTTACAGTTCCAGGCCTCATCGCCACTACCATAGAAATAGGGTGGGCAAGTTCCTGCGCTTTGACAAGTGGTCAAGGTGCCCGATGCTGGGGCAACAATGCTGCAGGACAGTTAGGAAATGGAACAAATACAAATAGTCCAACGCCCGTCAAGGTGGTCAACTTACCCGACCAAATCAATGCAATATCTGTGGGCATAGGACATGCCTGTGTGATTACCAGTTTGAACGAAATCAAGTGCTGGGGCGCAAACATATTTGGAGAACTGGGAAATGGATCGACTCTGCAAAGCAATACACCAGTAAATGTCATTGAACTAGGTGGTCAAGCCGTTGCGGTTACAACTGGATATAAGAATACTTGTGCCCTAACCAGCATGAAACAGGTAAAGTGTTGGGGCGCAAATACATACGGGGAGTTGGGAAACGGGAAAGACCCCTGGAGCAATGTACCAGTGGATGTAGTCACAGTCCCGAGTTCACCTATTTTCACGGATGTTCCTATAAATTATTGGGCTAATCCTTGGATCGAAAGTTTACACAATTCTGGTATTAGCAGTGGATGCGGTTACGGGAATTATTGTCCAGAGAGCAATGTTACACGAGCTCAAATGGCTATTTTCCTATTACGCGCGGAGCATGGAGCAAGCTATGAGCCCCCTACCGCCACAGGAACTGTATTCAATGATATTGATGCAAATTATTGGGCAGTTGCCTGGATTGAACAATTGGCGGCAGAGAGAATTACAAGCGGATGTGGTGTAGAAAAATTCTGTCCAGACTCTACTGTGACTCGCGACCAGATGGCAGTCTTCCTACTACGGGCTAAATATGGCGCAGATTACATCCCCTCTCCAGCAATTGGTATTTTCAATGATATACCAATCGCTTATTGGGCCGCACCCTGGATTGAGCAACTGGCTCAAGAAGGTATTACCACTGGGTGCGCGGGAGGGAACTATTGTCCCACTATCTCTGTCAACCGTGCGCAGATGGCAGTCTTTATTGTCAGAGCTTTCAACCTTCCGTAAGGTCTTATTCAAGTCCCATTTCTCATAGTAGTGGTTATCGTCAAAAACACAACATCTGACCAAGAACCAAAATAACGACAAAAATAGAGGCTAGCAAAATCGGACATTTTGTGGCAAAATAATACTGAAGATTCAAGTAAGAAAATCGAGTACAAGGTTATCTTTATCTACATGAAAATCCTTTTGAACTGCATCTGTACACGGCGGGGTCTCTAAACCACCGCCTCTTATTTCAGAGATAAACGGCTGATTGCCGCAAACGGTGGGCTGGACCCCGCATTCTAAAAGTCGTCGTCGCTGACGACTTTTTGGTATCCGCTCATCGTTTGCCTTGCTGTGGTGTCATTCACGGCTGGCAATCGGCCGTTTTATTTATTCCAACTCAAAGTCACAAGGAGAACTTAACATGAAGGTCGCAAGCAATGTCACAGAACTGATTGGCAACACCCCGCTGGTGCGCCTCAACCGCGTCAGCGAGGGCGCCAAGGCGGAAGTCCTCGCCAAACTGGAGTTCTACAACCCCGCCCACTCCGTCAAGGACCGCATCGGCTTTGCCATGATCGACGCCGCCGAGAAAACGGGTCTCATCAACAAGGATACCGTGCTGGTCGAACCCACCAGCGGCAACACGGGCATCGCCCTGGCGATGGTCGCCGCCTCGAAGGGCTACAAGCTGATCCTGACCATGCCTGAGACCATGAGCAAGGAACGCCGCATGCTGCTGCGCGCCTACGGTGCGGACCTGGTCCTGACGCCTGGTCCCGACGGCATGGGCGGCGCTATCCGCAAGGCCGAGGAAATTGTGGCCTCCGACCCCAAGAAGTACTTCCTGCCCCAACAATTCAAGAACCCCGCCAACCCTGAGATTCACCGCAAGACCACCGCGGAAGAGATCTGGCGCGACACGGACGGCAAGGTCGATTTCCTGGTGGCAGGCATCGGCACAGGCGGGACCATCACAGGCGCGGGCGAAGTGCTCAAGTCGCGCAAGCCCTCCTTCCAGGCCATCGCCGTGGAGCCTGATGCCTCGCCTGTGCTGTCGGGCGGGACGAAGGGTCCGCATCCCATTCAGGGCATCGGCGCGGGCTTCGTTCCCGACGTGCTCAACACCAAGATCTACGATGAGATCATCCGCGTCAAGAACGAGGATGCCTTCCAGACGGCGCGCCGCATGGCACGCGAGGAAGGTCTGCTGGTGGGCATCTCCTCGGGAGCGGCAACCTGGGCGGCGCTGCAGGTGGCGAACCGCGCCGAGAATGCGGGCAAGCTAATCGTGGTGATCATCCCCTCTTTCGGCGAGCGCTATCTCTCCACTGCCCTCTTCGCCGACCTGGCTGATGCTCAGCCTACTCTATAATTTTGCATGAGCCCCTGGGCGTCTTGACAGGCGCCCAGGGGAGAAACCGAGAAAGAATGTTCAAGACCATTCACGATGATATTCAGTCCGTCCTGGACCGCGACCCAGCCGCGCGTAACGTGATGGAAGTGCTGGTGTGCTACCCTGGCTTACATGCCATTTGGACGCATCGCATTTCACATCGCTTATGGAAAAGCGGATTCAAACTATTGGCGCGTTGGCTCTCCCAGACCATGCGAGGCATCACAGGCATCGAAATCCACCCTGGAGCGACCATCGGCCAGAACTTCTTCATCGACCACGGCATGGGTGTGGTCATCGGTGAGACGGCCGAGATCGGCAATCATGTGACGCTCTATCACGGCGTGACACTGGGCGGCACCAGCCTGCACAAAACCAAGCGCCATCCTACTATCGAAGATCATGTCGTCATCGGTGCGGGCGCCAAGGTGCTGGGTGCCATCACCATCGGCGCAAACAGCCGCATCGGCGCGAACGCGGTGGTGGTCAAGTCGACGCCGCCCGACTCGGTGGTGGTCGGCGTGCCTGGACAGGTCGTGATGCGCGACCGCCCCGCCCCGCTCGCCGAAGAAAAAGCGGACCTCGAACATGGCAAGCTGCCCGATACCATCGGCGAGACTCTGGCAGCGTTGATTTCCCACGTCGAGACGCTGGAGAAACGCGTCAACGGCGGGAACTACGGCCCGACCCTGCACGCGCCCGACAAGGGCATCTGGCATTGGGGAGACTTTTCGATCTGAGTCTGATCGAGATGCGCGGCTTTTTATGCTGACTTTGGGCCAGTTGTGATTTTATTTCCACAAATACAAAATTAACAAACAGACCTTCCGCATGGGAAGGTCTGTTTGTTTAGATCGCCAGCCCCTTGAACTGGCTCATATACAGGTGATGGAAGAAGCCCTTCGCTTCCAGCAATTGCTGATGCGTGCCCTGCTCGACGATCTCGCCATCCTTGATGACGATGACCTTATCTGCATCGCGGATGGTGGAGAGGCGATGGGCAATGACGAAACTGGTGCGGCCCTCCATCAAACGCAGCAACGCCTTCTGGATGCGCGCCTCGGTGCGTGTGTCCACGCTGGAGGTGGCTTCGTCGAGGATCAGGATGCTCGGGTCGGCGAGGACGGCGCGGGCAATGGAGAGCAGTTGCCGCTGTCCCTGACTGAGGTTGGAGGCACGCTCCGAGAGACGAGTCTGATAGCCCTGCGGCAATTGGCGGATGAAGTGGTCTGCGTCGGCCAGTTTGGCAGCTTCGATGCATTCCTCGTCACTGGCGTCCAGGCGGCCGTAGCGGATGTTTTCCATCACGGTATCTGCAAACAGGAAGGTATCCTGCAAGACAATGCCTAGCTTCTGGCGCAGGTCCGCTTTGGAGACATCACGGATGTCGCGCCCATCGATGCTGATACTGCCCGCATTGACCTCGTAGAACCGCGTCAGCAGGTTGATGATGGTGGTCTTGCCCGCACCCGTCGGCCCGACCAACGCAATGGTCTGGCCTGCCTTCGCTTCGAGGGTCATATTCTTGATAATGGGATGCTCGGGCTGGTAGCCGAAGGAAACTCCCGAGAAGTGGACCTCTCCTTTAACGGGAACAGGCAGCGGGGCGTCGGCGGCTGCGTCCACTTCGGCAGGCGTGTCGATGACTTCGAAGACACGTTCCGCACCCGCCAGCGCTGCCTGGATCGAGTTGTACATGTTTGCCAGTTGGCGCAGCGGTTGGATGAAATTCTGAGCGTAGGCGATGAAGGTGGCGATCATGCCGACGGTGACGAGCCCCTGCAGGGCGAGGTATCCGCCCAGCCCAACCAGCACGATGACGAAGAAATTGCCGAGCACGTTGGTCAGCGGCATGAGCATCAGCGCATAAGTGTTGGCGTACACACCCGCCGCATAGACCTTCTGATTGCTGGCGCGGAAACGCTCGACGGCGGTCTCACTGCGGCCGAAGGCCTTCACCACGCGTTGACCGCTGATAGATTCTTCCATCACGCCGTTGATCTCGCCCAATTCCTTTTGCAGGTTGCGGAAGCCTTTGCGGGTGTATCTGGCTACGAACTGCGTGAACCAGAACATGATCGGCACCACCAGCAAGGCCGCCAGTGCCAGCCACGGATTGAGCACGAACATGGCAATGACGATGCCGACCAGCGAGATGACACTGGCCACCAGCGAGACCACGTTTTGCGACACAGCCTGATTGATGGCGTCGATGTCATTGGTCAGGCGGCTCATCAACTCGCCTGCGGTGTGACTGTCAAAGAAGGCGATGGACAGTTTTTGCAAATGCTCGAACAGGTCGCGGCGCAGACGGCGCAGCGCGTCCTGCGAGATGCGCGCCATCAACCAGCTCGACGTGGCCTGAAAGGCATTGTCGAACAGGTAGGCCGCCAGCAGCAGCAGCGCCAGTTGCGGCAGGCCGTCGATCTGTCGGGTGGAAATATAACGGTCGATGGCGCGCCCGATCAGATACGGTTCGAGCAATCCCAGCAGGATGTATGCCAGCACAAAGCACAACACCAGGATCAGCGTGAATTTGTACGGGCTGAGGTACATCGCCAGGCGAGTCAGCGCGCGGCGTGGATCGCCCGCCTTCTCGATCCTGCCAGGCTGCATGGGACCGCGTCCCATGGCGGCGCGAATGGTGGAAGTATTGCGTTGATTGGAAGAAGACATGCTCATGCCTGTTCCCCCAGCTTCACGCCCTCGCCCAGTTGCGAAGCGTAGATTTCCTGGTACACAGGGCTGGTCCGCATCAACTCGCCATGCGTGCCCTGAGCCACGATCCTACCTTCATCCACCACCACGATCTTGTCCGCGTGCAGCACGGTACTGATGCGCTGCGCCACCACGAAACTGGTGGTGTCTTTCATCCACGTTTTCATCGCGTCCTGGATCTTCGTTTCCGTCTCGACATCCACCGAGCTGGTGCTATCGTCAAGGATCAAAACTTCGGGTCGCAGCAAAAGTGCGCGCGCAATCGCAATGCGCTGCTTCTGTCCGCCCGAAAGGTTCACGCCGCGTTCCTCGATGCGCGTGTCATATCCGTTCGCCAACCCCAGGATGAAGTCGTGCGCCTGCGCCGCTTTGGCGGCCGCCACCACATCATCCTCGCTGGCCTCGGGCCGCCCGTAACGGATATTGTCCCGCACCGTGCCCGAGAACAGGATCGTCTCCTGCGGCACGATGCCCACATGCTTGAGCAGGTCGCTTTGCGGCACGTCGCGGATGTCCACACCGTTCCAGGTAATCCGTCCCGCGGCCACATCGTAGAAGCGCGGTACCAGATTGACGATGGATGATTTACCTGCTCCCGTCGCACCGAGGATGGCGACCGTCTGGCCTGGTTCTGCGACCAGGTCCACACCGTTCAGCACCAGCCCGTCGTTGGTCCCGTTATAGTGGAAGTTCACATCCTCGAAGATCACCCGTTTCCCTTGCCCATCAGGCAGGGCTTGCAGTTGAGCCGCATCCTGCACCTCGGGGACGGTATCCAGCACCTCGTTGACGCGCTCCGCCGAAGCGGTCGCCGCCGCGACGACGTTCGCCAGCATCACCATGATCCCCAGCGGACCCATCGTGGTTTGCAGATAATTGATGAAGGCCACGATCTGGCCCACCGAAACGCCGCCCTTGACGGATTGAATCCCACCCACCCAGATGACGATCACCATGCCGATATTGACGAAGATGCTCATGGCAGGCGAGAGCGTGGCCATGAAGCGCATCACGCGGATATTGTGGTCGGTATAATCCTCGTTGGCCTCGGCGAAGCGACCCGCCTCGTGGTCTGCGCGCACGAATGCCTTGACCAAGCGCACACCCGCGATGTTCTCCTGCAGGACCGTGTTCAGGCGGTCCAGCTTCTTCTGCACGGTCATGAACAAGGGCCCCATGCGCGAGACGAAGAACACAATCACAAGGCTGGTGGCCAGCAGCACAGGCATGACCATCAGCGCCAGGCGGCTGTCGGTGACGAACATCAGGATCAGGCTGCCCAACATCAGCAGCGGCGCGCGGGTGCCAATCCGCAGCGAGACCTGCACCATGCGCTGAAAGGCGGTCGTGTCGCTCGACAGACGCACCATCAACTGGCCCGTGTTCAGATGGTCCAGGTTCCCGAACGAGAAGGACTGGATCTTCAGGAAGAGCGCCTCACGCAGATCGCGTGCCACGCTTTCGCCCACCTGAATGGAAAACATATTGTTCGCCAGCGCAAACAGAGTCTGCAACAGCGAAATGACCAGCATGATGATGGTCGTGGTGATGACCACCTGCATGTCCTTGCCGTTGATGCCCTGGTCGATGATGCGTTGAATCAATCGTGGGATGGTCAGGTCGATGACAATCACCAGGATCAGAAATACCAGCGAAACCAGACTTCGCCGCCAATAAGGTTTTACAAAGTGTAAGAGTTTTTTGATGTGGGTCATAATTATTTTGAATATTCGCGCTTCGACTTCGGGTTTTGATATGGTTGAGAAAAACACACCTGCTCAACCCTCCGCTCAGCGCGGAGAACTTATTCCAGCATTTTCCTCATCATTGTCATTGCCTTCGCAATGGTTTCCAGTTCCTCTGCGGACATGCCGCTCATGCGTTCCTTCATCCACTCGCGGGTCGCCTCAAACACGGCATCAAGCAGGGCAATGCCCTCCCCGGTCAGCGCCAGTTCCACCACGCGGCGATCCTGCATGCTTTGCACGCGTGTCAACAGCCCTTTCCTGACCAGCGTATCCACCGTCTGGCTGATGGCGGGACGGCTGATGTTCTTGGCCACAGCCAGATCGCTCATCGAAGTGACTCCGCGCCGCACATGGCGCAGCACGTGGAATTGCTCCACGGTAATGTCGAAATTTCCCGTGGCGGTGGCGCGGATGTGGGACCGCACAAGGTTCCACAACGGCGGGATGGTTTCCCAGAAACGATCGATGGCCTGGTCGCGTAAAAGATCAGAGGATGTCATGTATAACCTTCTCCAAATGATTAATATAATTAATGATTAAGTAATGAAACTATTTTATATCCCCCCTACTAAATCGTCAAGACAAAAAATAAAAGACTCCCTGATCGGGAGTCTTCGGACACTTGGATTTTGTCTGCGCTAGGGATATGCAAATTGCATGGTGTAGCCGCCGTCGGAGCGAAAAACGGCTACATCGACACCATCGTGGAACCAGTTTTCCTCATCAAATTTCCCTTGTTTAATCGCCCAAAAATATGGCTGGAAAGGCTTAACTGAGTATAGAACTCCCCGCATGAAATCGCCTTTCGGCTCAAGCGGCAGGATGGGATATTGCTCGTTGTAATGCACATCATCAATACGATACTCTACGATACGGCACAATTCTGGCGCTTGCGGAGCGCGATAATATTCCAGAAGTAATTCAATCAGTTTCCTGGCAATTTGATCCTCGTTTAGTCCTTGCGCATCAGAAACAGACAGCACTGGGAATTGAGAACCTACAGCACGATAACAGTAAGCGTCCAGGGTGGGCGGAGTTTTCGTGGTAGTCATTCTAGCAGAACTGGCAAAAGTGGGAACTATGGTGGGCGTCATCGTCACATTCATTGGAGATGGAAATCTCATGGTATATCCACCCTTGGAGCGAAAAACAACCACGTTTGCCCCGCTATGAAACCAATTGTCCTGGTCAAGTTCGCCTGGGAAAAATTCCCAAAAATATGGCTGGACGGGCTTAACCGAAAACGAAACCGCCCGCGTAAATTCGCTTTTCGGATCAGGTGAAAAAATGGGGTAATCGAAGCTGAAATAATCTACACGATCAATACGATATTCTTCGATACGACACGAATCTGGCGTCTGTGAAGCATGATAATATGACAAAAATAGTTCGATCAGTTTCCTGGCAATTTGATCTTCGTTTAGCCCCTGTGCGTCAGAAACAGGCAGCACTGGGAATTGAGGCCCCACAGTGTGATAACAGTAAGGGTCCAGGATGGGGCTTGGAGTTCCAGTAACGATCTCTTGAGGTCGCGTGGGGGTCGGGGTCCGCGCCAGGGGGAGATTTGTCAGTTTAGGCACAGACGTGGTTATGGCCGCGGGAGGCGGATAGGGGCCTTCTACAGTCAGCGGCAAACAGGCCGCAATGCCCAGGATGAGAGATAAGGCTATGAAAAGAATCCGAAGGGTATTAAGCATCATGGTCTCTTTTTACAAGTATGATAATTGCTACAACGGATCACGCGCAGAGAAAGTTCCATTTCAATCCGCTCGCTTAAATCCCATAAGGCGCCTTTAAAATCAAAATGCCCTGAAAACTCAAGGCATTTTGTAGCTGGGGGCAATGGATTTGAACCACTACTAGCTGATCCAGAGTCAGCCGTCCTGCCATTAGACGAGCCCCCAATAAACCAGCGGGCGGTATTTTAGCATACCCCCCACAAATAGGCAAGGGGATTATTTGCGCGCGGCGCGGCGGGAATTATCTTCCACGTCGAGCAGGATCTGTAAAACCAGGGCGATGCCTTGCAGCGTGAAGAAATACAGCACGGCGGGCAGGGGCTGGGTAAAAAACGGGATGAAGTAATTCAGGACGTCCAGGATAGACATGCCTTTATCGATGGTAAACAGACCTGACGAGAGCTGGAACAGAAACTGGATAAGGGAAACGCCCCAGGATAGCAGATAAAAGCCCAGTCCCACCCAGGCCATAATCTTGGCCCAATGGGCCATCTTCAAAACGACATCGCGGTCGAAGTACGTGCCCAGGAAGCGGACCGAGGGATTCTTTTCGTCTGACATACAGGTCTCCTTGTTGTAGAGACAATTATACCTGTGGATGGGAGTTTGTTATAATAAGCACGCCCAACAGCCCAACATACATCCCCATAACGGGACCAGGCCGAGGGTCCAGAAAAAATAGCGGAGACTCCGCCCAAGGCGGCGGGAATCCAGCCTCCGTAATCCACGAAGGGCATTC
Source organism: uncultured Anaerolineales bacterium (assembly GCA_937928015.1). Classification (GTDB taxonomy): domain Bacteria; phylum Chloroflexota; class Anaerolineae; order Anaerolineales; family Villigracilaceae; genus JACPVF01. Next base: position 10,158 of record CALFXA010000155.1, read on the forward strand.
ATCATGAGTCCAGAAGAGAACAAGATCCCCGATTTCATCCGCGAAGCTGTGGCGGAAGATCTACGCACGGGCCGCTTCAGTTACGTCCGCACCCGCCTGCCCCCCGAACCGAACGGCTATCTGCATATCGGTCACGTCAAGGCTTTCCTGATCGATTATTTCACCGCCAAGAATTTCGGCGGCGAGTTGTACCTGCGCTTCGACGATACCAACCCTTCGAAGGAAGAGACCGAGTTCGTGGAAGCCATCGAAGAGGACGCCGCCTGGCTGGGGATCAAGTGGGCCAAGGTGACGTTTGCCTCCGATTACTTCGACCTGCTTTACGAGTGGGCCGTGCGCCTGATCAAGATGGGCCTGGCCTACGTGGACGACCAGACGCAAGAAGAGATGAGCGCCAACCGCGGCACGCTGCCCAAGGGCACCAAGTGGAGCGAAACCGAATCTGCGCTGCGGCCTGGCACCGATTCCCCCTGGCGGAACCGCTCGGTGGAGGAAAATCTCGACCTGCTGGAACGCATGAAGAACGGCGAATTCCCCGAGGGCAGCCGCGTACTGCGCGCCAAGATCGACATGGCGCATTCCAACATCCTGCTGCGCGACCCCGTGATGTATCGCATCATGCACATCCATCATCACCGCACGGGCGACAAATGGCACATCTACCCGATGTACGACTGGTCGCACGGTCAGAACGACTCGATGGAAGGCGTGACTCATTCGCTGTGCTCGAACGAATACATCATCCATCGCCCGCTCTACGAGTGGTTCCTGCAAAAGCTGGAGGCCTTCCCCAGCCGCCAGATCGAATTCTCGCGCCTCAACCTGACCTATGCCATGATGAGCAAACGCAAGGTGCGCAAGTTGGTGGAAACGGGCGTGGTGCGCGGCTGGGACGATCCACGCCTGACGACCTTGCGCGGACTGCGCCGCCGCGGCGTGACGCCCGAGGCGATCATCGCCTTCGTGACGGGCACGGGCGAGACCAAGAACGATAGCTGGGTCGAGATGGGTCAGTTCGAGGCGATCATCCGCGACGACCTGAACAAGCGTGCCCTGCGCCGCATGGGGGTGCTCAACCCGCTCAAGCTGGTCATCGACAATTACCCCGACGGGCAGAGCGAAGAGATGGACGCGGTCAACAACCCCGAGGACCCGTCCGCAGGGACGCGCAAGGTGCCGTTCTCGAAGGTGCTCTACATCGAGCAGGATGACTTCCGCGAAACGCCGCCGCCCAAGTACTTCCGCCTGCATCCTGGCAATGAGGTGCGCCTGCGCTATGCGTATTTCGTCAAATGCACGCACGTGGTCAAGAATGACGCGGGCGAGGTGGTGGAAGTCCACGCCACGTACGACCCGTCCACGCGCGGCGGCGATTCGCCCGATGGTCGCAAGGTCAAATCGACCATTCACTGGGTCTCGGCGGAACACGCCCAGCAGGCCGAAGTGCGCCTGTACCGACAGTTGTTCACAGTCGAGCGCCCCGACGACGGCGACCTGGAAAATATCATCAACCCCAGCTCGCTCGAGGTGTTGAGCAACGCCTACGTGGAACCGTCGTTGGCGGCTACCCAGGTGGGCGAGCGCTTCCAGTTCGAACGCACGGGCTACTTCTGCACCGACCTCGAATCCACGCCTGAGAAACCCGTCTTCAACCTGACGGTCGGCTTGAAGGATAGCTGGGCGAAGGAACAGAAAAAAGGATAATTGGACAGCGGGGAATCGGGATTTGATTAAAGAGACATCCCGCGGTCGTGGTGATTGCGGGATGTTTTGTTATTGGTCTATTCGGTGGCTGAGTAGGGCGGGTGATCGTCCCGCCGCCTACTCAACCGCCGTTATATTACTTCCACGTAAAACTCAGCGGCGCGGGCAGCGGCAGACTAACCTCGATGACTTGGGGATCGGGTTTGCCGCAGACGCTGTTGAGGCACTGACAGTTGGCGTCCATGGTATTGCTCTTGCAACTAACCGAGGCAAATTCCACCGACCAATTCCCATATGCGGTGATGGGCAGAAACACGTAGAATGTGCCCGTTTCGTCGGTCATGCCATCGCCGCGCGAGGTGCCGCTGCCCGTCTTCTGAATGACGGCGAAGCCGACACCCGAGATGGGATTCCCATTGACATCGGTCACGCGGCCCGAGACGGTGACCACCTCCTGCGGGCTGACCGTCGGCGGGGGCGGACCGTCGAAGCCGCCCTTGACCAGGTCCGCACCAACCCAGCCGTTAACGCCCTCGTCGTTGACCACGTTCAGCCAGTCGCCTCCCGGGGCCACGCCCACCAATTGCAGACGCGATCCCTTCGGCATCACGCGGCTGACCTTGAACAGGGTGCCAGGCAGCACACGCAGGTTGACGTTGTCCGCATCCGTGTAGACGTAACGGACTCCAGCCGCTTCGGGCGTGGCAGGCGTCACGGGTACGGCCGCAGGTTCTTCGGTCGCGACTTGTGATGTGGCCAGCGTCGGCGGCGGGACGGTGGGCGGGACCGCCGTCAGCGTTTGGGCCACCACCGTCGAGAGCAGGTCCGCATCCGAGACCGTGGGCGCGGATGCGCATCCAGCAGCGAGGACTGTGACGAGCAGAAGGGAAAGACAAACCTGAAGAGCGGAAGATGGTTTCATGGTCACCCGTTTTCTTTTCATTGTACGACAATCAACGCCGTTCCCGACTCCCAAATTTGCCCCGTGGAAATTTTGATGCTATAATGCGGCCCATGCGCCAGATACAAAGCCTGTCCCCCAAAGCCAATGGCCCCAGTGCCATCCCCCTTTCGAGTTGACATCGTCAGGTATCTCGACGCATCCCAGCGCCCGCCCAGGACAGTCACTTCGAAAGTGGCTGTCTTTTTTTTCAAAGGAGCAACCTCATGCAGATAGCCCGTAAACATTCATAGCATCCGATGAGTGCGCGTCGCGCCTCACTCCATCGGCCGAAAATATGGTGGGACTTCCCATCCGCAAGGCGCGACGTTAGCTGGTATAAGGGAACATACAATGAACGACGAATTGATCACTGGAAAGATTTTGAAGATTCACGGCTGGCCCGACGGCAGGATCATCGGCCTCGCCAAGCAGGCCGCCGCCACCCTGAACGACTCGGGGCTGGACCGCGAGTCGATCCTGGCGCGGCTGGACGCCGTCCGCACGGAGCCTGGACCCTTCCTGGCTGATTCCGTGTTGGCGGACCTGGCCCGCGAATGCATCCGCCTGGCAAAGAAGGATGAACCCTCCGACGACGCCCTGCGCGAACGCCCGCTCGACTATCCCATCTGGGGCCGCGAACAAATCGACCCGGCTGCCATCGCCCAGATGGACAATTCCATGCGTCTGCCCGTCACGGTGGCGGGCGCGCTGATGCCCGACGCGCATGTCGGCTACGGGCTGCCCATCGGCGGCGTGCTCGCCACCGATAACGCTGTCATCCCCTACGCCGTCGGCGTGGACATCGCCTGTCGTATGCGGCTGTCGATCTACGAGGTCTCGCCTCATCTGCTCGGGCAGAAGAAGTCCGCTTTCGAAAATTCGCTCTGGGAACAGACCGCCTTCGGCATGGGCGCCAAGTGGACGGGCAGCAAGAAGGCCGACCACGAAGTCCTCGACGATAATGCCTGGTTCGCCACGGCGCAGCTCAGGACTTTGAAGGATACCGCCATGAACCAGCTTGGCACCAGCGGCACGGGCAATCACTTCGTCGAATGGGGCGCGTTCCGCCTGCACGAAGAGATGTTCGGCCTCGCCCCTGGCGAATACCTGGCCCTGCTCTCGCACAGCGGATCGCGCGGCGTGGGCGCCAAGATCGCCGACCGCTACAGCCGTCTGGCGATGGAAAAGCACCCCGAACTCGACAAGGCCGTGCGTCACCTGGCCTGGCTCTCGCTCGACTCGGAGGAAGGCCAGGAATATTGGCTGGCGATGGAATTGGCGGGGCGCTTCGCCTCGGCCAATCACGCCATCATCCATCAGCGCGTAGCCCGCGCCGTCGGACTGAGGGAAGCCGCCGTGGTGGAAAATCACCACAACTTCGCCTGGCGCGAGCAGCTTCCCGATGGGCGCACGGTCATCGTGCACCGCAAGGGAGCCACACCCGCCAGCCAGGGCACGCTGGGCGTCATCCCCGGCTCGATGGGCGATGCAGGCTACGTGGTGCGCGGACGCGGCGTAAGCGATTCGCTCGAATCAGCCTCGCACGGCGCAGGCCGTCAGATGAGCCGCAAGACCGCCATCAACTCCATCAGCAAGTCGTCCCGCGATGAGTACCTCAAGGAGCGCGGCGTGACCCTGTTGGGCGGCGGCCTGGACGAGTCGCCGCAGGCCTACAAGCCCATCGACAGCGTCATCTCCGCCCAACACGACCTGGTGGATGTGATCGGCAAGTTCACCCCGCGCATCGTCCGCATGGCCGATGAGCCTGGCGATATCTAAACTTTCTAGGAACGCAAGCCATGCCTGGTACGTCTTACAGGCATGGCCTCTTTTCATCCCTTTCGCTCCTTGCTTTTGATCTGTGCCCTGGCACTGGCTGAAGGAGCGCGGCGTGACCCTGTTGGGCGGCGGCCTGGACGAGTCGCCGCAGGCCTACAAGCCCATCGACAGCGTCATCTCCGCCCAACACGACCTGGTGGATGTGATCGGCAAGTTCACCCCGCGCATCGTCCGCATGGCCGATGAGCCTGGCGATATCTAAACTTTCTAGGAACGCAAGCCATGCCTGGTACGTCTTACAGGCATGGCCTCTTTTCATCCCTTTCGCTCCTTGCTTTTGATCTGTGCCCTGGCACTGGCTGGATGTCTGCCGACGTCCGCGTCCCCCACCCCGACCCTGCCCCCAACCGTTACCGCAACCCTGCCCCCCACTTCCACGCCGACGGCTGTCCCCACCGCGACGTTGACTCCTACGCCCACGCCGCCACCCGCCGTGCTCATCACCAACGGGGACCGCGCCTCCAATTTCGTAGCCCTGACCTTCGACGTCTGCCAGGACCCCGCCTACCCAGCGGGCTACGACTCCACCCTCGTCAGCGTGCTGGAGCGCTACAACGTGCCCGCCACTTTTTTCATGGGCGGCGACTGGATGCGCACCCACCCCACCGAGACGCAGCAACTGGCGGCACATCCGCTCTTTGAAATGGGCAACCACTCCTGGGATCACGCCGACTTCACGACCCTGAACGCGGACCAGATCCGTGCCGAGATCCTCCAAACCGACGACATGCTCTTCCAACTGACGGGGCGCCGCTCACACCTGTTCCGCTTGCCTGGCGGCACCTACACCGACTTCACGTTGCAGGTCATCTCGCAGATGGGCTTCTACACCATCCAATGGGACTCAGTCACAGGCGACCCCGATCCCAACTTCGAGGCGACCACCATCCTGGGCGAGGTACAGCGCACCGCACAAAACGGCTCGATCATCATCATGCACGCCAACGGACGCGGCTGGCATACCGCCGAGGCCCTGCCCGCCATCATCGAGTATTTGCAGGGGCGCGGATTTCAATTGGTGACGGTGTCGCAGTTGTTGGGGATTGAGTAGCCGCCGTACCGTTTTCTACATAGTTTGCTGTAAAAAAGTAGGACGAGACTTATCTCGTCCTACTTTTTTACATATTTTCTAAAATCTCGATGGCATTTTGGATTCGCTTGAGACACTTGTCCCTGCCGATAATCTCCATGCTCTCGAACAGCGGCGGGCTGACCTTTTGCCCCGTGGTTGCTACACGCAAGATACCGAAGACCTGATTCGGGGCCAAACCTGCTGCCTCGACATAGGCGCGCATGGGCGGCTCGGCTTCGGCATGGCTGAGGCTGGGCAGCGCGGACAGGATCTCGTATGACTTGCGCGCAATCTCAGCCGACTGCTTCGCGTCCAGGCCTTTGGCGACCAAATCCTCGGACGCGGGCGTGACTTCGCCCTTAAAGAAGAAGGCCGCAAACGAGAGACAATCGTCCAGGGTAACCAGGCGCTCGCGGATGAGCGGCACGATCTGCAACAGGGTTGCGTCGTCCACGGGGAGTCCCTCACGGACGAAGTAGGGCTTGATGCGGGCGGCCAGGTCCTCGGTCGAGAACATGCGGATGTGTGTCGCGTTGAAGTGGTCCAGTTTCTGGAAGTTGATCGCGGCGGGCGACGGCGTCAGGTTGTCAATGGAGAAACGCTCGACCATCTGGTCGAGGGTCATCACGTCATCTTCGGCCACGCCCCAACCCATCAACGCGCACCAGTTCAACACGCCTTCGGGGGTGAAACCCAGTTCGTCCAGGTCCTTGACGAAGATCGAATGACCGTCCAATTTGGCGGCGGCGCTGTCGCGCTTGCTCATCTTGCCCTTGCCGCTTGGCTTGAGGAAGACCGAGAGGTGGGCAAAAACGGGCTCCTCCCAGCCGAAGGCGCGGATGATGTTGACGTGCAACGGGAAGGTCGCCAGCCACTCCGAGCTGCGAATGACGTGCGTAATGCCCATCTCGTGGTCGTCGACCATCGCCGCCAGATGATAAGTCGGCAGGCCGTCGCTGCGTACCAGCACATAATCGTTGAGCTGGGAATTCTCGATGGTGATGTCGCCGCGCAGGTGATCGTGCGCCACGGTCACGCCCTCGGTGGGCATCTTGAAGCGCACGATGTACGACTCGCCGTCCGCGACGCGGCGGGCAGCCTCCTCGGGCGGGATGACGCGGCAGGTTCCGTCATAATGCGGATTCTGCTTGTTCTTCATCTGCTCCTGACGCACTTTGTCAAGCCGCTCGGGCGTGCAGAAGCACGGATAAGCGTGCCCGCTGGCAATCAGGGTCTGGGTGTGATGACGGTAAATCTCGCGGCGCTCGGTCTGGCGGTAGGGTCCATAGGGGCCGCCGATGTCGGGACCCTCGTCGTATTGCAGTCCCAGCCAGCGCAGGCCATCGTACAACTCCTGTTCCGTGCCTTCGACCGTGCGTTTGAGGTCGGTATCCTCCAGGCGCATGAGGAACTGTCCGCCCGTCTGTCTGGCAAGCAGGTAGCAGTAGAGGGCGGTGCGGGCCGTGCCGAGGTGCATGTGTCCCGTGGGAGACGGGGCGACGCGAGTGCGAGCGGGTTTCGTGGACAAATCGTTTCTCCGAATCAAAATTCCAGTTGTTTGTGGCGCATGGCCACGCTTTCGACCAGGCCGACGCCCACCATCAGGGCCATCAGGCCCGAGCCGCCGTAACTGATGAACGGCAGCGGCAACCCCGAGACGGGGATCAGGTTCAAGTTCATCGCGATGTTGGCGGCCCCCTGGAAGAAGAGCATCACGCCGATGCCGTAGGCGATCATCGAGCCTGACACGTCCCGCGCCTTCTGCGCCGCACGGATGCAGCGCCAGATGACGAAGGCCAGGATCAGGATGATGATCACCCCGCCGATCATGCCGAACTCCTCCGAGGTAACCGAGAAGATGAAGTCGGTCTGACGCACCTTGAGGAAGCGCAGTTGAGTCTGCGTGCCGTGACCATAGCCGAGTCCCGTCAGGCCGCCCGAGCCGATGGCCACCAGCGCCTGCTGCACATTGTAGCGGTCACCGTAGGTGTCCTGGGGATCAGGGATCAGGAAGTTGGTGATGCGCTGCTGCTGATACGGTTGGATGCCTGGGATTTTGAGTCCCAAGATGGAGAACGCCACCAGCGTCCCCACCGCCAGCGCGCCGACCAGTGCAACCGTGACCAGGTGCTGAATCTTCAGGCCATTGATCCAGAGCATGAAGCCGAAGATGACCATGATCACCACCACGTTGCTCAGGTTCGGCTGGATCAGGATCCAGAACATCAGGCCGAAGGCCCACAGGAAACCGCGGAAGATCCAGCGCCAGGAGCGTTCGTCATTCTGGGTCTTCTCGAAATAACGCGCCAGCATCAGGATGATGGTGATCTTGGCGAACTCGGTCGGCTGCAGGTTGAGAACGCCCACCTGGAACCAACGCTGCGCGCCAAAGGCAGCCAGGCCCAGGCTCGAAAGCGCCACCAGGAAGGCCATCGTGACGAAATAGATCGGCCAGTGGATCGACAGCCAATAGCGATAGTCAATGCTCGCCAGCACAAAGATGACCACCACGCCGACGATGGCAAAGTACATCTGGCGGGTCGGGAGCAGGAGCAATTCCTCGTTCCCTGCGATGGCCGAGCGGATCATGGTCACGCCAAAGGCGGAAGCCAGCACCACCGCGCCCAACAGGAGGAAATCGAAATTACGCCAGGATAATCCACGCAGCATAACTTAGCCTGCCCGGCGGCGAGCCACACTCCGCAAGGGGATGTCTGCCACCAGACGCTGTTCGCGTCCGTCGCGCTCCAGTCCGATCTGGACGGCTTCGGGGTCGATCTCAATATGGCGGGAAATGGCCTTCAACAGGTCATCCTTCAACGCCTCCAACTCGGCGGGCGTCAGGTCGGTGCGGTCATGCACCAGCACCAGTTGCAGGCGCTCCTTGGCGCTCTCGGCGCTGCGCTTGTTCCCAAACATGCGGTTGAAGAAACTCATGGCTACTTCCTCCCGCCCGTCAGGCGCTGCAGGCGGCCCCACAACCCATCCTGCTTGTCGAGGTCGAGGAAGGGAACCTCCTGCCCCTGCAGGCGTTTGGCGATGTTGCGGAAAGCCTGTCCCGCGCGGCTCTTGGGCTCCAGCGCCACGGGGGCTCCGCGGTTGCTGCCGACGATCACACTCTCATCCTCGGGCACGACGCCGATCAACTGGATGGCCAGCAGGTCGAGCACGTCCGCGGCGGACAGCATGTCATGGCTCTTGACCATGGCGGGATTCAGGCGATTGAGAATCAGCGCGGGCGCATACTTCTCTTCCGCTTCAAGGATGCCCACCACGCGGTCGGCGTCGCGCACGGCCGAGACCTCGGGATTGGTCACCACCAACACCTTGTCGGCGGCGGCGATGGAGTTGCGGAATCCGCGCTCGATGCCCGCGGGCGAGTCGATCAGGATGAAGTCATGGTCGGGGCGCAACTCATCGCAGACGCGCACCATATCGCTGGGCGAGACAGCGTTCTTGTCGCGCGTCTGAGCGGCGGGGATCAGGAACAGGTTTTCGAAATGCTTGTCGCGGATCATAGCCTGGCGCAGGCGGCAGCGGCCTTCGATCACGTCGACCACATCATAGACGATGCGATTCTCCAGACCCAGCACAATGTCGAGATTGCGCAGGCCGATGTCGCCGTCAATGCAGACGACCTTCTGCCCGTCCGCCGCCAGTGCGGTGGCCAGGTTGGCGACGGCGGTGGTCTTGCCGACGCCGCCCTTCCCCGAAGTAATGGTGACAACTTTTGCGGTCATGAACGCTTCCCTTTGGTGAGTTTATCCCGGCTGCCACAACTCGGCCTGCAACCGTCCATCTTTGTTAATGCTTGCGACCTCGGGCCGCGGATTCTTCTGCGGCTTGAGTGTCGCCGAAACTTCGTCTGCGATGCGCAACTGCGTGGCCGAAAGGTCCAGCGCGCAGATGACGGCCTGGCGATTGCCCTTCGCGCCCGCGTGGATGACGCCCCGCACCCGTCCCCACACGATGACGTTGCCCTCGGCCACCACCTCCGCCCCGGGGTTGACATCGCCAAAGATGACGACATGCCCCGGATACTCGATGCGCGTCCCGGACCTGAGAGTCTTGCTCAGGAAAAGGGCCGCATCCTCGCCGACCGGCGCAGCCGCCGGACGCTTCTCCTCGACGCGCGACTTATTGGAGAGACGCGTGGCCAGGCCGAGCAGTTGAGCGGTCTTCTCCGTCTTGGGCGACTCGCTCAAGACCGCCCAAAGCGAAATGCCGCGCTCGGAGAGCAGGTCACGCAACTGGACCATCTCGTCCACGCCCAAAGCCTGGGTGCCAATGTCCAGCACGAGGCGGGCGCCCTGAAAGAACGAGGCACGCCCGTCGATCTGCGTGAGCAGGGCGGACTGGTTTTCATCCCAGGTCTCGCCCGTCAGCGCAACCAGCAGGCTGTCACGCAATCCCTTGATCTGGACGGTCGAAGAAGTGGCATTCATAAAACTGGCCTGAATTATACCCAAGACGGGCTTACGGCGTGGCCGAGCCTCCCTGCGCGATGTCGATGGACTTCAGCTCGAAGTAAGCCTGCAAGACACGCGCCACGATGGGTGCGGCTACACTGGCGCCTTCACCGCCATTGTAGGCGAAGGCCATCACGATGATCTCGGGATCCTCAAAGGGCGCATACGCCAGGGTCCAGGAGTGGGTGGGCCAGGCCCCAAATTGACAACGGTTGGCCTTGCGGGCCACGTCATCGCAGTATTCAGCCGTACCGGTCTTGCCTGCCACCGCAATCGGGAGCGGATAATCGACCGTAAACACCTTGTGGAGCGTACCGCTGGGATCGGTGACCGTCATGCGAGTCCCGGTCCGCACCGCTGTCATCGTAGCAGGATTCACCACCTTCTTCTGCCCCTCCACAGCCAGACAATATCCAGCATCACAATTGTATTCCTGGATCAAGGGCGTCTTGGTGATGTCCCATTTCAGATTAGGGACGAACGGCGAGATCTGATAGCTGCCTTGGGGCGGCTTGACCAGCGGCTTGTTGGGTTCAGCAGGGTTGACATATTGCTTCGTCTGGTCGCCCTTCGAATCGATGACGGTCTTCGCCACCCAGACCGTAAAGTCCGCAGGGTTGAACCAGACCTCCTGCACATTGCCCTCCGCGTCAGTCACCTGGCGGACAATGGTCGGCTGCATCAGCTTGCCGCCGTTGGCGACGGTCGCACCCGACATGATGACTTGCAACGGCGTAGCCAAGACGTAGCCTTGTCCCACGCTGGCGATATAAGTGTCACCTGTGGACCAGACTTCGGTGGTGGTGATACGCTTCCAGTCCGGGCTGGGAATCAGGCCCGTCGCTTCACCGAGCAATTCGATGCCCGAACGGCGATCATATCCCAACGCGCGAGCGTATTCCCCAAGGCGGAAGATGCCCAAGCCTTCGGGGATTTCATCCTGATAGCCACCGCCCAACTTGTAGAAACACACGTTACTGGAGTAGGCAATGCAATGGAAAAAGTCGATCTGGCCGAAGCCCTCGGGACGCTTATCGTAAATCCAGTCCACAAACGGACGGGTGTTGTTCGCACCGCAGGTTTCGTTGGCGGTGAACTTGTCGCATAACTCGATCTGGCCCGGCGCAAAGATAATGGACTGGTCATTGACCACACCCTCGTTGTACGCGCCCGTGGCCGTCGACAGTTTGAACACGGATCCGGGCGGGAACTCGGCGGAGATGGCGTTATTCAAGAGCGGTCGGCGCGGGTCCTCGCTCAACTGCTGATAGTAATAGGACGGGATGATGCGCGCCATGCGGTTGTTTTCGTATGTCGGGTAGGTGACCATCGCCAGGATCTCGCCCGTCTTGGGGTTCATGGCGATCACCACGCCGCTCGAAATGCGTACCGTGTTGAAGTAGGTGTTCCAGAAACTGATCTCTTGCATCAGCGAGGCCTCGGCTGCGGCCTGCAGGCGTGTGTCGATGGTCAAAGTGACGTTGTTACCGGGCAGGGCCGGGATGGGCGCTTCGAGGTTGCGAAGCTCCTTGCCTGCCACGTCCACCTGGATCACGCGCTCACCATTCTGCCCCGCCAGGATTTCCTGCAGCGATGCCTCCACACCCGCATACCCGATCTTGTCACGGTTGGGGACGAAGCGGCGCGCCTTGAGCGCCTCCTCTTCGGCGGCGGGAATCGGGCCGAGGAAGCCGACCAGGTTGGCGGTCAGCGACCCGGTTGGGTAATCGCGGATGGGCTCGATCTCGATGCTGACACCGGGCAGGTCCGCGGCGCGTTCGCGCACCAGGCGCGCGGTCTCCTCCGTAACATTGCACTTGATCTTGACCGGGCTGTACGGCGCGATGGAGTCACCCAAAGCGACCATATCCGCGATGGTGGGGCCGTCGATACAAGCCGAGAACTGTTTGGCAAAATTCAACGTATCCTCGGTGACGGGTCCGCCTGCCGCAACGCCAGTGATCTTCGAAACTTCACGATATACCCGCTGGATGTCTGCGTCATCATCGGGAAGGTTGGCCGGGGTGATGACCAGGTTGTAGGCGGCGATGTTGCGCGCCAACACGTATCCATTACGGTCGTAGACGATTCCCCGTTGAGAGGGAACACTGATGGACTTGGTGTAATTTTCCACGGCTTGGACCGTATAGTCGCCGCCGGTCAACACTTGTAAAACGACCAGACGGTACACGAGCATCGCCATCACGATAAACACGATCCCATAGACGATGAACAATCGCCAGGGTTCGAATTGTGACGTGCGTGGAAGCGACGAAGAACTCATTCAACCTCCTCCCCCGGGTACACCCAACGCGCAAGATCGCGCATGAAGGTATACATGGGGATGGCAAAAAGCAAATTCAGTAAGAGACTGGGCAGGGTCACGAAACCAAGCGCATCGCCCAGCGGGACCGGGCTGCCCGCGACGAACAACGCCGCATAAGACAGCAGGTGCATCACCATCGTTCCGACAAACGTAACGGTGAACATGGCCAGCAACGGTGCCTGCCAGATGCGGCGCTGAAGCATCTGCGCCACGAACACCACGGCAAAATATCCAAGTGCGGTCACGGGCCAAGGAAGTTTCGTCAGGTAGCCGACGAAGAGCGCGACCACAAAGGCCCAATGCCAGGCTGACCGCACCTGGGGCTGCAAGGCCCAACCCGCCAGCAAAATCAGCAGCAGGTCGGCGTAGCCCGAAAGAAGGGTTATCCTGCTGATCACCGCGGATTGGAAAATAACTGCCAGCGCGATCAGCGGAAAGGCGATCAGGTTGCGCATGATGTTTCAGGGGGTGGTGGGAACGAGCGGCGAAATGTCGACCGGACGGAAGTTGGTAATGACCAGTACGATTTCAAGACGGGCGAAGTCCACTGCGGGCTGGACCACCGCCTGCTGGAACAACTCCACGTCCAGGCTGCGAACGGAGACCACCTGCCCGATGATCAGGTTGGACGGATAACCGCCGCCCAGGCCCGAGGTCAGGATCAGGTCACCGGGTTCGACGGTGGCATCTTGTGAGATCATGTCGAGGGTCACGTCGCCTGTGACCGACCCTATCAGCACGGCATCGGTGTTGGCGTTCTGGAGATGGACATTGATCGAGGCGGCGGGATCGGTGATCAACTGCACACGGGCCGCATCGGCAATGACCGCGTCGATGCGGCCGATCAAGCCTTGATTGGTGACCACGGGCATACCGCGGCGGATTCCGTCGTTGGAGCCGCGGTTGATGACCACATAATGCAGGAAGGGGCTGGGGTCGCGTCCGATGACGGCCGCGGCGCGATAGGTGCTCTCAGGGTTGGAGCGTGAGAAATCCACCAGCGCGCGCAGCACCTCGGTCTCGTTGACGCGTTGCTGCAAATCGATGACTTGGGCCTGGAGTTGCGAGACCTCGGCTTGCAGCTCGGCATTGCGCGCACGCAGGGACGCGATGTCACGCGGAGCAGTGAAGAAATCCTGCAAGGCTTGGACTCGGGTCGAGATCCAGGTCTGCGCGTTTACCAGGGATCCTGTAAACTGATTGGACGCCGAACTAAAGAAGCCCCCCAGGGCCAGCGCAAGAATGCCGCCCACGATCAGGAATATGATGGTCGTCTGTAAAGAACGGGAAAACAGATCCTTCATTCGTTTTAGGTTTTACTAATACATCAGGACGCTAGGCAGTATGGCGGGTGCTGCCGCGTTCCAGACTGGCCAGGAGGTGGCTCAGGGTTTCAAAATCATCGAAGATCATGGCCGCGCCGCGCGCCACACAGGTGAGCGGATCTTCCGCCACCCAGACACGCAGTTTCAACTCGTCAGTCATGCGCTCCGCCAGGCCTTGCAGCAGCGCGCCGCCGCCCGCCAGACAGATACCCACATCCATCAAGTCGGCCACAATCTCGGGCGGGACCTCGTCCAGCGAATCGCGCACGGTGTCGAGGATGACCTGCACCGAACCCGCCAGCGCCTCGCGAATTTCGATAGAGGAAATCTCCACCGTTTCGGGGAGGCCTGTCACCAGGTTGCGTCCGCGCACCTGCATGATCTTCTCAGGCTGGAGCGGATAGGCCGAGCCGATCTGCCATTTGACCTGTTCGGCAATGCCCTCGCCCACCAGCAGGTTGTACTTGTTACGCAAATACTGCACGATGTCCTGGTCCATTTCGTCGCCTGCCACACGCAAGGAGCGGGAGAGGACCACGCCGCGGCGAGAGAGGACGGCCACTTCGGTGGTGCCGCCGCCGATGTCCACGACCATCGAGCCGCGAATTTCGTTAACAGGCAGGCCCGCCCCCAGGGCGGCGGCGATGGGCTCCTCAATCAACAAAGCCTGGCGAGCGCCCGAAGCCATGACGGCGTCATAGACGGCACGCTTTTCCACTTCGGTCACACCGGTCGGAAGGCCCACAATCACGCGCGGACGCGGCAACGGAACCACACTCTGTTCGTGGACCTTGCCGATGAAATATTCCAACATATATTGCGTGACGTCAAATTCCGAAATGACGCCATCGCGAATCGGACGAACCACCACCACGTTGGCGGGGGTGCGTCCGACCATTTCCTTGGCTTCCAGGCCGATCGCCAGGGGCTGGCGCAAACGCTTGTCAATCGTCACCCAGGAAGGCTCGTTGATGACGATACCCTTCCCGCGCACGTGAACCAGTGTGTTCGCCGTGCCCAGATCGATGGCGATATCCAATGAAAACAGGCCTAGCAGCCAGTTGATAGGGTTGAAGGCCAATTCAGGCTCCTCGATGATGGTCTGCTGTTCAAACTTGCGGAGGTATTATACCATGAGGCTTAAAAAGTCATTTTTTGGGGTTTTCAGGCTTCTCATCCGCCTTTAATGGCCTGAATCCACTCCATGCCCCGAGCCAACAGGTCGTCATGGTCGTCAGGCGCGGGAGCGTCGTCCAAAAAGGCACGGGTCTTTTCACGCAGGATATGCCAGGCAGACGGTTCGCCTTCGGCCTGCCACTTCTCCATCGTCCAGCGCGGATAGACGCGGCTGTTGTAATAACCCGTCTTGTAATTTTTCAACGTGGATGATGACGACAGAAAGCTGCCGCCCGCCCCCACCTTGGCGATCTCCTCCAACACTGCGGCGGGATCGTCCAACTGGAAACCACTTGCAAAACGCCTGGCCTGATCGATAATCTCGTGGACGTGCACCACCGTGCAGGGCGAGATCGACTTGGACCCGTGGCTGTCTCCGATAAACGGAGCGAGTCCGCTCTGGGTGAGATTCAACGCAAGGGTATTCATCCAGTACGTGTCCGCAGCACCAGGTCCATGCCCCAGCCCGTGCCCGATCCCGAGGTGGAGCAATGCGGGATGCCGTAATGCGCCATCATCTCGGCACAGGCCAGGCTGATGAGCACACTTTGCGGATCGTAGAAATTCAACATCGACTTCATGTCGAAGTAGACGGGCAGCATACCCAGCAGGATGGGTGCGCCCGGGCGGATGGTCTGTGAGATGACCAGCCCCGCCAGCAGTTCCGCCAGCAAAAGCGACAGAGTCCCAGCGGGCGTCAACGGCGTGGACGCACCCGCCATGCTGTAATTCGAGAAGATGATCGGCAGTCCGCGCGCGATGGCGGCTTCCATTTTGTCGGTGGTACCCGCATTCATCACCAACGGCGAGACGGGGTTGAAATATGGCAGGACGAACGGCTTCGCGCCCAGGTCACCCTGCAGCTTCTCGAACATGTCCAAGACGGGCGGGAAGTTGGCTTCATCCGAAACCAGCAGCACGAGTGGCTTGGTCGTGTTCGCCAGCATCTCCAGGCTGCCGTAAAAATCTGATAATTCCTCGGGCACGTCGCGGACGATACCCACCGTGGAGATGACGTCATACAGCGGCAGGCGTGAGCCAAGCCTCACCATATCCTGCATGTGGCGGCGGGTGAACAACTCCAACTTATCGTGGACGGGTTCCTGATAATACAGGGCCGTCACGCCCACCCCAAAACGCAGACGGTCCTCGCCCAACTGGAAGGCAGGATTCCCGCGGCGGTCGTAGATGTCGATGCGTTTCGGCGCGGACCCGAGGGCGGCGTCCACCACCTCGGCGGGGATGCGCACGAGTCGCTCGTCGGCGTGGATGCCCCACTTACGCTGGAGCAGGCTGCGAATCGAGTCGGAGTCCACGCGCACGCCCGTCTCCGCGAGGATGCGCAGGGCATATCCATGCACTTGATGAATCTGTTCTTCGGTCAGGAGAGTCAGGCGGGGTTGGGCGTGTTGAGCCATGAGTGGAATCCGTTCAAGGTGGAGTCAAACGCAAAGAGAGCGACCCGCACGAGTCGCTCTCTCGAAGGCGGATGAGGCTAAAGGTCCATCACCAGGCAGGTGAGAGTCTGCTCCACACCCGGGATGGGCTGGATGGACTTGGTCAGCAGGGAGCCGATGCCGTTGATCTCGTCGTGCTCCACCACCGCCACCGCGTCGTACGGACCGAAGGTCACGTCGGCGCTCCTGACGAAGGGCAGCTTGCGCAACTCGGCCACCACCTGGTTAAGTTCCCCTGCGTGGATCTTGATCAAAATGTACGCTTTCATCGGAGTCTCCTTTCGTGGGTCGTGGAAATGTCAAACGGATTTGCGCATCCCCAGCCAGGTCCCCAGCGCGGCGAAGGCCAGGGCCGCCACGATGATGACCAGGGCGGTGACATTCAGACTGATCTTTTTCTGCGGCAATGGCGCTGCGGGAGTCAGGGTGACCGTGGCGGTGCTCAAGGTCTGCGGGACGAGGAGGGTCGGGGTGATGGGCTGCGTGGCCGTGGCAGGGACAAAGGTGGCCGTCTCGGCCTGGGTCGGCGCGAGAGATGGCGCGGGCGTGGCGCCTTTCATCACCAGCAATTTCTGTCCCACGTACACGTCATTGCTGCCCAGATTATTCAATTGCTTGATGGCGTCGATCTTGGTGTTGTAGGCGATGGCGATGCTCCACAAGGACTGGCCGTAGGCCACCTCGTGATAGACGTTGCCGCTTGCGTCGGGCGTATTGAGCGTGACGGGCACCATGAATTGCGAGACGATGGGCGTGCCCGGCGTGACGGGCGTCACCGTGGGGCCGCCCGGGGTGACCGTGGCAACCGAAACCAGGGTTCCGTCCGGCGTGCCCGCGTCGAGAACGTAGTAGTAGGTGCTGCCCGACTTACTGACACCGCCGCCCGCCTCGACCAGACTGGCGGAAAGCATGGTGTTCAAGTGCAGAGAGTCGCCCTGCCAGACGGCCACCGCCCCGGAGGGCGTCATGTTGTAGCCGCTCTGCCAATTCTCGGAGAAGTACGTCCCCAACGGATAGCCTGCCGCCGCGGCGCGGTCGCGGGGCGTCGTCCCGCCTGGACCGGTGTGTCCCGGGGCGCCGCTCGTCGCGGCCAGATAATCGGCCTGGGCCTGCGCGATCTGCATCAAAATGGAGTTGGCCGAATAAGCCGCCAGTCCGTTGGCGGCCCGCAGGGAGTTGACCGCTCCCACCAGGTCATAACCGTTTTGCGGAGCAGGCGCCTGGGCGGGCTGGGCCTGTCCAGCCTGCGGCCACAGGCCAACAGCCAGTGCAAACAGGAAAGCCAGCGTGATCAGAAACAGGGGTTTTCGGGTCATTAAAAAGATTATACCCGCGCTAGGCGCGCAATTTTCGAATCTCAGCGGGCGTTAATTCACGCCACTCGCCCACGTCGAGGCCATCCAGGGTCAGCGGACCGATGGCGACGCGCACCAGGCGCAGGGTGAAGAGTCCCACGGCGGCGGTCATGTGCCGCACCTGACGTTTCTTACCCTCACGCAATTTCAACTCCAGCCAGGAAGTGGGTCCGTGAGGAGTGACAGGCTTGGGGCGCGGCGGCAGGTTGGGATCGGCAACCAGGCGGACCTTGGCGGGACGGGTGAAATACTCCTTGAGCTGGATTCCGCTTTCGAGGCGGGCCAGCATCTCGGGCGTCGGGTCGCCTTCCACCAGCGCCCAGTAGGTCTTCTCGACGTGATGCTGCGGATCGGTCAGGCGCTTGATCAGGCCGCCGTCGTCGGTCAGAAGCAACAGGCCCTCGCTGTCGCGGTCGAGCCGCCCCGCGGCGTAGACATTCGGCACGGGGATGTAATCCTTGAGCGTGGCATGGCCCGTGCCCTCGTCCGTGAATTGCGAAAGCACATCGTAAGGCTTGTTGAAAAGGATCGTGGTCATGCGTCGCCGAAGCCCGCGGGCGGGACACCCAGCGCCTGAATCAATCGCGCCCAGTAGTTGACCTGCGCCGCCGTGGTGGCGAGGATGACGAATTCGCGCTCGTTGAAGGCAGCCCGCACCTGGGCGACGATCTCGGGGTGGAACTTGAGCGGCGTCTGGGAAATCAGCCGCGCATACTGGATGGCCAACCGCTCGCGGACCCCGAGGCTGGCTACCGTTTCGAGGGATACTTCTCCCCTGACGGCGCGCGCCTCCTCGTCCGTGATTCCGTGCTGACGATGTTCGTACGAGTTCATGTCGATGCAAAATGGACAGGCCGCCGCGTGCGAGGCCGCCATGCGGATCAGTTGCAGCATGCGGCGGTCCATGCTTGGCTCATCATGAGCTACCAGCGATTCGAGCACGCCCGAGCCGATGGCCGCTTTTGGATACCAGGCCAGCAGACGAGCAGGCAGCATGACGCGCCCCGTCACGCGCTCGGAAATCCAGATGCCGAGGCGCAAGAGAAGGGGAATGCGGGGAGGTTGAGGGAGGAAGGCTTCCATTTCAGTGTTCATTTTCCAGTGGTCAGTTTTCTGTGGTCGGTGCAGTGAGTATAATCATACCCGATGAGCATTCAATCGTTCGAGATTCGCGTCTGCCAAAACCCCGAGTGCGGATTGCGCTATCCGCTGACGGAGGGACATCCGTTCGGGGAGCGTTGTCCGTTGTGTTTGGGAGAAACCGTTATTGTATTAAAGAAAGAGATCGAACGCGAGAGCAACAAAGAAAAAGAGAGGGGAGATCTCCGCGAATTGGCCGTACTGGTGGACAACGTGCGCTCGGCCTGGAACGTCGGCTCGATTCTGCGTACGGCCGACGGGTTCGGCTTTGGCCACGCCTTCCTGTGCGGGATCACGCCCACGCCCGAGCAGGCCGAGGTCCGCAAGACGGCGCTGGGCGCGGAGCAATTCGTGACCTGGACTCACCATAAAGACGCGGTCAAGTTAGTGGAAAGATTGAAAGAAGAAGGCTGGCGGGTTTGGGCGTTGGAATTTGTCGAAGGGGCGGTGCCCATCCATAACGCGGAAGGCGATGAGCAGAAGATCGTGTTGGTCGTCGGCAGCGAAGCAACGGGGGTGGACCCAGAGCTGCTGGCCCTGGCAGACCGCATCGTCTATCTGCCCATGCATGGACAGAAGCGCTCATTCAATGTGGCAGTGGCCTTCGGAGCGGCGGCGTTTGCCTTGAATCAATAGGGCGGGAGAAATCTCCCGCCCTTCGTCTTGCCGATTACCGAGACTTGACCTCGCTGGGCTGAGAATTTACGCCCGAAAAATCCAATTGCGGCGCATCGTTGTTCGGCGGGGAAGCCAGGGTAGCACTTGGTGTCAGCACCAGGGTCGCGCGTCCCAGGCTGAGATTCGTCCCTGCGGTGGTCCAATTGGCAACCACTTCCAGGTTAACGATGGACTCGGCGGTCAACAGGATGGGGTTAAAGGTGTAATACAGGCAGGCGGGACCGGTGTACACCGTGTTATCCGAGAAGGCCGTGACAAAGGTGGTGGCAACGCCAGAATGCTGCGTATCTACATACGCGGCCAGGCTGGTCACAGTCACGTTGCCCACCGAAGGGTCGAAGCAAATCTCCACCCCCGAGAGTTTCAACTGCCGCCCATAGAATGAAGTCGGCAAGGTGGGCGAAGCAACGACATACTGCTCACCTGTCGCGGGAGAGGTAAAGACTTTCTTGGTATAACCATTGGCCGTTGACAGGACTGCGGTGTTACTGAGCAACGGATTCCAGTCAGCGGAATTCATTACGATCTGGATGTTTCCCTTCGAGGGGGGCACATCGGCCTGCCTGCTCATGAACACCGCCATCTGGGCGCGGGTGACCAGCCCCTCGGGATCATAATTTCCACCGCCCACGCCCGAGGTAATGCCCTCATCCTTCATCCAGCAGATGAAGGCCTCTGCCCAATGTCCATTGGTATCGGTGAAGCAGCCTGTGGTAGCCGAGGCCTGTCCCACAGCAAAAGCAGCCACAATCAGCGCAAGGGCCAATGCCCCAAATAAAAATATGGACTTGTGTTTCATTTTTTCTCCTTTCGATTATTGGTCAAAATGTAAGATCACCAGATTTCCGTCGAAGGCGGCGGCCATACGTTCAGGCAGGTTGCCCACACTGGAGACAAAACGCTTGCGGGAGCCAAAGCCGGGGACGACGTATAGATCGTCGCTGCCGACATGCTCCAGTTCCCTGGGATTCAGCCGCCCTTTGAGGATTTCTTTTTCCACGGGATGCTCATTGCCAACAGAGACCAACAGCGCCTCAATCGATTGCATATAGCTTGCATCCGCCAGGATATGCAAGGGGATGTTCAAGGCGCGGGCAATGGACAGGTTGGCGTCCAGCATGCGGCGCAGGACCACGGGCGGGATAATCCGCGATGGCAAAACAAAGACTACGCGCCGCATTCCGTTCAATGGCAGGGGGATACGCCCCACCATGACGGGCGTATCGGACCCCCAAATGACCTCGTCCAACACGGTGCCCAGCACGGACCGGGAGTGGGTGGCCCTGCCTCGCCAGCCCATGAGGATGAGGGAGGCGCCACGCTCCGCTGCTGTGTGGAGGATTCCTTCCGCGTGGGAACCTGCCAGGCGGGGAATCAACTCGATCTCGGCTTCTGGATCGTTCAGGATTTCGGGAATCCGCCCCAGTAACTCACGATGCATAATGAAATTGCTGTCTGTCGCGTCCACCCCCTGCGCCACACTGACCGCCATGACATGCCCCTCCGATTCGCGTGCGAGGAGTGAACCCAACGCCACCAGATTCTCCTGCGAACGTGGCTCGGTCACCGTGACCAGAATCCGCTTGAAGAGGGGCAAAGGCTTATCGTCCTCGGAACCAGTCTGAAGTCCGGGCGCGAAGCGCTGCACCACGAGCGGAGACGTGATCGAGGTCAGCAGGATCATCAGGATGGCAGCGTTGAACAGTTCAGGGGTGAACAATTTCGTCTCAAGACCGATGATCAGGGTGGGGATGGTCACGGCTGCCTGCGCATGTGAAAGCCCGAACACCGTCCAAAATTCGGCATGAGAGTATTTGTAAATGCGACCCGTAATCCATGCAGCGAGGAACTTGGACACATAAGCCACCACCGTCACCCCCAGGGCGATGATCATGGTCTGCGGACTCTTGAGGAAGGACAGCGGGTCGGTGATGAGGCCGCTGTAAAGCAGGAACACGGGAATGAAAAACGACTCTCCGATGAAAAGCACATGTCCCTTGACGGGGCTGTGGCGCGGCAGGATGGAGTTGATGGCTAACCCAGCCAGGAAGGCGCCCACTACCTCGTGTACGCCAATCAATTCAGCGGTGAAAGCCGCGAGAAACAAGACCACGATGACGAACTGAAATTCCACGGCGCGGCCGCTCAGGCGCTGGAAGATGTATTTTCCCAGGCGCGGCAGCCCGAGGATGACCGCCAGTGTGAACAGGCTCAACAGGATGAATAATTGGGCAAAATAACCAAAGCTCAAACCGCCCGATTGCGCTCCCAACACCACAGCCAGGATGATGAAGGCGCCAATGTCGGTCAACACGGTGGCGCCCGCGGTCACGGCCACCGCTTCGTTGCGAGTCACGCCGAGGCGGGTGAGGATCGGGAAAGCCAACAGAGTGTGCGAAGCGAAGGCTGACCCGAGCAGGATCATGCCCAGCCAGTCCAGGCCAAGCAGATAGCCAAGGCCCATACCCATCAATTGCGGCAGGCTGAACGTGATGAGACCAAACACCAGCGCGCGTGTGCGGACGCGTATGAACTGATGGACATCCACTTCGAGGCCTGCGCTGAACATCAAATACACCAGGCCAATGGTGGCCAGGAACTCGATGCGGTCGCCCGCTTCGATCAGATGAAATCCGTGCGGACCGATGAGCATGCCGCCGATGATGATACCGATCATGCCTGGCAAGCGAAGCCGCTCGGAAAGGAGCGGCGTGATCAGAATAATGCTCATAATGAGCAGGAAGAAAGCAACAGGCTCGTTTAGGAATTCACTCATAAGGTCTCAACCAGGGGGTGGAGTTTTTTAACAGGTCTCTTGTTTTCAGACAACAGGAATTATAATCTCCCTATCGCATTTTTTATTTTCTGGAGGTAGCAATGGCTGAACGGAAACTGCAAGTAGCCAAGAACGGTATGTTCTCGGTCTCAAGCAGGGGCCCCAAGGTGGATTTGCACCTGGGGAAAAATGACTCCGCCAAATTCCACGTGATCGAAAAAGACATGCCCACAGAATTGCCGGCCGAGTGGAAAGGGGCAAAGATCAACTGGTTTACCTGTTTCGGCGTGCGCCATCGCAAGGATGATGGCGGGGATGGGGATTTTGCAGACGTGGAGTATTTTGCCCATATGGATGAGCTGGCTGGCAAGACCTACGTGGCCTACTACGATGGCGCCCTTCACGAACTGGAACAACAAAGCCTGGGCGGCGGGAAGATGCGACTCCGCATCCTCAAGGGCGATCCGCCAGTAGGAATGATCCCCCCCTAAAGACCGTGAACATCACGGATTGTCATTATCCAAAAGTTGAGAAGCCTCCCAGATCGCCCGTCGCCAGGGTACGTTATTCACGTAACTGCGGCGGGCGTTTTCGTCGCCGATACGGGCCATTTGATCCTTCAATTGTGCGGCAGCCAAACGCAGAATGTCCTGAGCGCGCGCGTCTCTATTTTGTTCGAGGGCCTGAAAACAGGATAGGTAGATACGCAAAGGTTCCTCTGAACCATCCAGCGTACCGCCAGCCGACAAGTGCGCCAGAATCGTTCCCGCCTTCCGCAGTGCCAAGCCAGCCTCGCCCTTTTCCAAGTCTACCTGGATGAGGCCAGCCGTCGCCTCCAGAACTAGGTTGGACAATCCCAGTTCAGTACGGATGGCGATGGATCGGTGGAAAAAATCCGCCGCGGCCGTGAAATCCTTGTGAGCCAACGCGATGTGGCCGCTGTAGAACAAGGCCCAGGCCTCGCCACTGCGTTCGCCGCCTTCCTGGAACATTTTCAATGCCTGAGCATTGGCTTGCAGAGCGGCCTCCGTCTCCCCCTGGATGCCCATCACCGCTCCGAGATTGAGCAGCGTATACGCTTCGTTGTAGCGGTTTCCGCTTTCGCGGCCAATCGTCAGGGCCTGTGCATAGTAGGCGCGGGCGGAGTCAAAATCTCCCAGCATGCCCGCCGTCCAGCCGAGATTCCCAATGGCGATGGCATGTCGGCTGCGATCACCCAGCTCACGGGTAATTTGCAACACCTCTTCGAAATACTTCTTCGCCAAAGCATAGTCACCTCGAATGAATCCCAACAGGTTGGCCAGGTTATTCAGGGCAGAGGCTTCAAGAGAACGGTTGTGGATTTTCCGCGCAATTGCCACCGCTTCATCGAGATATGCCTGCGCCGAATCCTGGTCCCCCATTTCCAGGGCGCCCTGGCCCATGGATGTCAGGAGCCTGCACTGTTCCAAAAGGTTTCCAGACTGCCGTGCCAGTTCCAGATTCTTCTGGCCCAACTTCGTGGCATCCACATATTTCCCCTGACGCACGAGAATCGCAAACCAGATGGAATAAGCCACCAACAAAAATTTATTGTCATCGAATATTTTGACCAGGTCCACCAATTGCATCACGTCGTTCAATGCACTCTGGTACTCCGAACCATCGATGAAATAATAAGCCCGCAGCCTCCAGCAGGCGGCCAACTTAAGATCATCCCTCAACTTGTGGGCGATGTCATCCAGCATCTTGATGTCGCTGAATTGCTCAGACCGCCTGGCCATCAGGCCATAAATGGTCGCCCGCTTTTCCAGGAGGTCGAACTGGCGATCCAAATCCTCTGGCGGAGTCAGCTTGAGGGCGCGGGTGAAATAATCCACAGCCTCGGCGTTTTGGTAGGCATCCGCGGCGAATTTTCCAGCCAGGGTCAAGTAATGGAGCGCCTTATCCTGCAAGGCGGCATGTTCGGCGTGATAGGCCAATTCGCCATAATGAGCATCCAAGTCAAAGGAATACAGGGTCTCGATGGCCGTCAGCGCAACCTCGTGCAATTCGCGCTGACGGGTTTGCAATTGCATCGAATAAGCGGCGTCCCTGAGCAGGGCATGGCGGAAGATATAAGAGAGTTCGCTCAACGCAAACCAGATGTCGCTGCGCTCGGCGGACTGTACCTGGTCATCCAGGCGGGAATTGTCTCGCAACATTTCGGCCAGCAGCTTCAGTTCGAACTCACGGCCCAGCACGGAAGCGGTCTGGACGGTCTCGCGCACTTCGTGGGTCAGGCTGTCGAGACGGGCGATCAGCACCGCGTTGACATCGGTGGGGATGGAATTTTCAGCGCGGGGAGCGGCAGAGTAGGAACCGTCCGCAAGGCGAAGCAGCAGATCGTTCTCGGACAAGTAGCGCAGGATCTGCTCGGCGAAGAAGGGATTCCCCTCCGAGCGGCGCTCCAGCAGAGAGGTCAGCGACGGGCCAACAGGACCCGCCAGGATGCCCTCAGCCAGGCGGGAGAGACTCGGCGCCGGCAGGCGAGTCAGGCCAATCTCATGGATTAACTCAGGGCGGTCGAAGTTCGGGAAGCTGCCCTCGGGGCGCGTGGTCCCCACAATGGCCAGGGGATAGGATCGCTCGGAGTGAGCCAATACGCTGCGGACCAGGAAGGGCAGGAAGGCACGGGTGTCTTCATCCAGCCAATGCAGGTCTTCGAGGAAAAGAACCACCGGGTGCTTCAAACATTCCGCGTGGATGAGGGTCGCCAGGGCCGTGAAGGTGTTCTCGTAGCGGCCTTTCGCGTCCAGGCGGTCATAAAACGATCCAGGCTGATCAAGGTTGAGCAAGGCAGCCAGCACGGTATGCGTGCGGATCAACTCGGTGGCGACCTCGGAATCTGGTACTTCCTCGATGATGGCCTGCAAGCGGTCATCGAAGGCGCGCCAGTTTGCTTCGTCGGGCAGGTCCTCGGAGAAGTTGAAAAGGGATCGCAGCCAGGCCTTGAACGGGTTGAACGACTGACGCAGGATCTCGTCCGTCTGGCCGATCACCCAATGCAGGGATTCCGCGCCCGCGGCATGCTCGAACTCGTAGACGAGGCGGCTTTTGCCGATGCCCGCCTCTCCTCGAATCACCATCACGCCCGCGAACTCGCCGCGCTCCAGCGGCTGGATGAACTCGTGCCAATGCGCCAATTCCGCTTCCCGTCCCACCATCTCGCCGCGATAAATGTTCTCAGTCACCTGTTTACGCCCCGACAACGCGAAGGTCTTGATCTTGTGCGAGAAGCCCTTGAAGGAATGTTCGCCCAATGGATAGATGTCGAAGTGCTTTTCGGCGCGGCGCGCCACCTCTTCTTCCATCCATACTTCGCCGTCGTTGCTGGCGCCCATCATGCGCGCCGCCAGGTTCACGCCCCAGCCGTAGGCGGTATAGTCCTCGCGCATGGAAGCGCCCATGAACCCCGCGTAGGCCTGTTGATAAGAAACACCCGCGCGGAACTTGATACCCGTCAGATCGTGCAGATCGAGCAGGAAGTTAAGGGCGCGGTCCACGTTATTCTCGTGGACGGTCGGCGCGCCCCAAAAGAGCAGGATGTTGAATCCCTTGTCGCCTAATTCGGGGCGCAGGAAGAATCCATCGTAGCGTTTCTGGAGTTTGAAGACACTCTCCATGAACGGCGTGACGAAGGCCTCGTCAGTCGGGTCGATGGGGATGTCGACGAACACGTTGACCACGGGGCGGAACTCGCCGACGATGGGCTGTTGCACCACGCTCGTCGGGTAGAAGAGACTCAAAATATCGGGAGCCGCCGTCGGTTCCGCATGTGGGAACGGGGCGGGCAATTCGCCGTAGACCCGTTCCACACGCTGAAATCCGTCGTCGAAGGCAACGGTCTCCAAGCGGTCGGCCAGCGCGGAGTAGGAGGCCGCGTCGAGGATGATTTCGCCCGGGCCCGAGTGTTCCTCAGCTGCCACGGAGTTGTCCACGCTCGTGCCGCGCACGCAGTACGTGGCCTGGGAGCCGTCGGCGCTATCGAGCAGCAACCAACTGACCTCGCCGAAGCCCAGTCCCGCCTTGAGCGAGATGGGAAAGATGCCGAACCGGGTGCTGACTTGTGAATGGGTGTGGGCATGTTCCTGGATGGCGACCACCGCCGCCAATCCGCGCAACACGGCTGGACCCCGGGCTGGGTCCTCGATGAAGATGGCCTGAAACGCGTCTCCGGCGTACCCCACCACGAATCCGCCCTGGGCGTAGACCGCTTCGACCAGCGGCTCGAAGACCCCGCGCATTACCTGAGTCAACGTCTCGGCCCCAGATTGTTCATGCCGCGCCAACACGTCGGTCATGGTGGAGAAGCCCGAGAGGTCCACGAAGATGCCCGCGGAAGGCAGGCTGCCGCGCAATTCACGGGCTTGATATTTTTCGAGAATAAAGTGAGGGACGAGTTGCCGCATGGAAAAATTGTAGCATGGATGTCAAGAGTTACATGATCGGTTTAAAGAAACATACCGATTCACTCGGTACATAAAAATCGGCATCTCAAAAGAGCGTCATAACAAACTCAGGCACCGTCCGCCTTCAACGCCCGCGCCACCAACACAATGGGATGCGTGGTATTGACCTTCGCGCCCTGCTCGATTTGCAAGCGGCAGGCGGAACCTGTGGAAACTACCCCCTCCTGGCCTCCCCCAAATCCTGTGGATTTTGAGGAGGAATATTTCAGAGACGGCAGCAACTTCAACTCCCCTACTTTCATCGAGAGATCGTAATGCTCGGCTTCGTAGCCGAAGGTGCCAGCCATGCCGCAGCAGCCCGCGTCGCTGAGCTCGACTTCGTAGCCGCAGTGACGCAGGACAGCCATCGTGGCGGCGGGCCCTGTGGGCTGGCCGTCGTCCGCGGCGGCTTCGGCGCGTTGGTGGCAGTGAGGGTGGAAGAGGAGTTTCTGCAGCTTGCTATTTGCCTGGCTGGCAATTTCATTTTTCTTTTCTAGTTTTCCTACGCGCAAGACTTTAAACTCAGGCGAGCGCAGGAGCCATTCTTCGAGCAGCCAGGTGCGGCGGGAGAGTTTCTCCAATTCAGCGGCACGGGCTGGAAGCAGGTCATGGTAGTCGTGCTTGAGGCAGTACAGGTCGGGCGGTTCCAGGCCGACGATGGCGGCTTCGCCGTTCGGGTCAAGACGCTGGATGGCGGTCAACACCCGTTCGGCGTGATGACGAGCAGCGTCGATGAAGCCCTTCGAGAGCAGGGATGCCCCCGCCCCAACCACGGGAATGACCTGCACGTCCACGCCGAGATGGGACAGCACGTCGAAGGCGGCCTGCTCCACTTGCGGTTCGATGTAGCGTGTGAAGGCGTCGGACAGGAAGAGGACGCGGCGAGTCGAGTCGGCAACCCGACCTACATGGGCGCGCTTCGTCGAATACTTTGGCAAGGGACGCTCGGTCGTGATGCCCGTAATCTTCGCGATCAACTTGCGGGTCGGGTCGAGGCCCATGATGGCGTTCGCCAGCGGCGCAATGGGCGACATCAGCGCCGAGACGGTGTGGAAATAACCAAACAGATAATCGCGCAACTGACGAGGGTGGGATTTGTAATACTCGTCCATGAAGGCAAACTTGATCTTCGCCATGTCCACGCCCGAGGGACATTCGGCCTTGCAGCCTTTGCAGGCCAGGCAGAGATCGAGGGAGGCGAAGACTTCGGATTGCAGACCGTGGACTGTGAACGGTCGACCGTCTACGGTCCATCGTCCAGAGATCATCGCCCGCAGCAGGTTTGCCCTTCCCCTTGTGGCATTCTGCTCCTCGCGCGTAGCCTGGAAGGAGGGACACATCACGCCGTCGAACTTGCGGCACACCCCCTGTCCGTTACATTGCTCGATGGCGTTGGCCAGGCCGTCTTGATGCGAGAAGTCGAGCGGAGTCGGCCAGACCTTCGTGCGGTAGTCCAGGCCGTAGCGCAGGTTGGCGTCCATGCGCGGGGCGTCGATCAGCTTGCCAGGGTTGAGAATCCGCTCGGGGTCGGCGGCCAGCTTGAGGGTCCGAAAGGCGTGAAGTACTTCGTCGCCGTAGATGTTCCCCAGCCATTCCGAATGTGAGAGCCCATCGCCGTGCTCGCTGCTCATCGATCCGCCCAGCGAAATGGTCAGCGCCAGCACAGCCTCCGAGATGCCGCGCAGCTCGCGCACCTGCGTCTTGAGGTTGAGGATGGGCCGAATGTGCAGGCAGCCCGCCGAGGCGTGCGCGTAAAACTCGGCCCGCGTGTGGAACTCGTCGAGGATGTGCTGCACGCCGCGCACGAATCCGCCCAGGCGCTCGACGGGGATGGCGCAATCTTCGATGAAGGTCACGGTCTTGGCATCGCCCGTGTGCGAGGCCAGGATGCCCAACCCCATCTTGCGGATGTTCCAGATGCGGGATTGATCTTGCGCGGACTCGGCCAGCACGTCGGGATGCAGCGCCAGCGCCCGCTCTTTCAGGACCTCAGGCTGATCGCCGCTAAACTCGACGACCAGCAACGCCTCCGAGTCCCCCGCCAGGATCTGCGCCTGAGCCGCATACGCAGGGACAGCCATCGCCAGGCGGACGATGTTGCGCGAGATCAGCTCGATGGCGCTGGGACGATGTTCGAGCAGGCGCGGCACATCGTCACAGGCGGCGGCGCTCGAGTCATAGTTCAAGACGGTCAGGATGGTGTGCTTGGGCTTCGGTACCAGGTTGAGCGTGGCGCGGCGGATGACGGCCAGCGTGCCTTCGGAGCCAGCCAGGAGGGGAGCCAAATTGAGAGATTGAGAATCGAGAGTCGGGAATCGAGAGTCGGGAATCGGGGGTTGGTAAACGGTCCAGCGGTCGCGGTCTTCGGTCCATTGTGATGGTACGGAAGGAGACCACGGAAGCAGGTAGTTGAGTCGATAACCTGCCGAGTTGCGCCAGGTAGTGGGATAGTGTTGCTGGATGGCAGCAGCGTATTTTTCACGGAGGTCGAGGCAGGTCAGAAGGAAAGAAGAAAGGCGATTGTCCTCTCTCTTTTTCCTCTTCACTTCTTCTACTTCAAACGCTTTCCACGTCGCCAGACTCCCATCCGCCATGACCACATCCGCCGCGAGGATATGATCCGCCGCCATGCCGTACAGGATGGAGTGCGCGCCCGTGGCGTTGTTGCCGATGACGCCGCCCACGGTGGCGCGTTCTGCCGAGGCGGGGTCGGGGCCGAATTGCAGTCCATGTTTGGCGGCGGCCTTGTTGAGCGCAGCGAGGATCACGCCAGGCTCGACGGTGGCCGTGCGCGCTTCGGGGTCGACCTCGATAATGCGATCCAGCCAGCGCGAGACATCCACGATCAGGGCTTCGCCCACGGCCTGCCCCGCCAGCGAGGACCCAGACCCGCGCGGCAGGATGGGCGTTTTGTATTTAGCGGCCAGCTCAACCACGGCTTGCAGGTCATGCTGGTCCCGCGGAATGACCACGCCCAGCGGCTCGATCTGGTAAATGGACGCGTCGGTGCTGTACAGGATGCGCGACGCCAGGTCCGTGCGGACGCTGCCTGCGATGGATTGCTTCAGTTCGGCGAGGAGGTCAGGGGAAAGGGTCATGCGGGGATTGTAATGCAGAAATTATTTTTGTCTTCCCCGCCACCACACCCTCCACATACCCCCCCATCCTACAACAAATCAAGCAGAGAATGAAAAACTACACGCCAATCTGACCACGAATCATCAAAAATATTATCTCACCATCAGTCATTGCTGATGGAATTTGGTGTGTCGAGACAAACTCATTCACAGCATTTGTTTGCATCATCACCACATCAGGGTCCAAATACTGTTCACAAAGTTGTTTTCTCATCGACTCATTACAACCCGACCCCTTAACCAGCATTGGAAAAACCATAGATCCAGGAACCATGTTAAATAATCTGTCTAATTCGTATCCAGAATTATCGGAGGTGCTCACCTGGTACCAGATCAATCCTGGAACATCAACCCCCTCTTGTTTCACGGCCTGCACCGCATAATACACACCATCTCCCCCGCTGACCAACGTAACCCCCATAATGGGGCGTTTACTCACATCATTCCAATCCGCACTATTCTCTGGGATGAAGAAGCTTTGGAATTTATTAGCACTATTGTTAATTCGATCCCGTGTCGGGATATATGGCTGTACATTAGGACCAAAGTTGGGGATTTGCCCGTCTTTATACATTTGCAAGATCGTCGTAGCGATTTCTTTGCGTTTTTCAGGTGTCGACCCATCAGGCAAGGTCTCTGGATGTTGATACATCTGCTCCCGACTCGTCACGAGCGTGATGGGAGGCAGCGGAGTCACAGTCGGCGTGCCCGTGGGAGATGGGGTCAGCGCTTCAGTGGCCGTTGCACTCGGCAAGGGGGAAGCGGAAGGCGAGGCGATCACCGTCGCCGCAGGAGATGCCACTGGTGCGGCACAAGCCGCGAGCAGGATGAGCAAAAGGGAAATAAGGATAACATTTTTCATGGGTGACCTCCTGACGCAGGGATTATACCCCGCCGAATTGTTCTCCCTATTTGCTTTCAGACCTCCGAAGTCTTCGAGACTTCGGAGGTCTCTACTAAATCGGAACTCATGCCAACTAAATTGAGAGGCATACCAACCAAGTCAGGATGCTTACCGACTAGATTAGTACGCTCACCGACTAAATCCGTAGGCGCACCGATAAAGCCAGTAAATCTGCCAAATAAACCAATGTCCTTACCAACAAAACCCGTGGACATACTGACTAAATCAGGAAGCACACCGACCAAAAAGTGACTGCCGCCATGTCTATAGCCTCCTTCCCCCACCATCAAGGAGACAGTCACTTGCAAAGTGGCTGTCTCCTTTGTTTTTTAGTAGTACCCAAATTCCTCCACCGCATCCACCATCGCGAGGACGTTTTCGGCAGGGACATCGTTCATCACGGTGTGGACGGCGCCAAGCATATAGCCTCCGCCTTCGCCCAGGATGCTGATGACGCGCTTGACCTCGTCGCGGACTTGCTGCGGGGTACCGAAGGGCAGGATCTGCAGGGTGTCGATTCCGCCGCAGAAGACGATGTCCTTGCCGAACTGGGTCTTGAGCGTCTGCAGGTCAGACATCTTCCCCGCCGAGGTCTGGATCGGGTTGAGGATGTCCACGCCCATTTCAATGAAGTCGGGGATGAGCGGCAGGATGTCGCCGTCGGTGTGGAACATGACCTTGGCCTTGGTGTGCTGTTTGATGAAGGCGATGTAGTCCGCGTGGATGGGCTTGAGGATGGCGCGGTACATCTTGGGTGACATGAGCAGGCTGGTGTTCATGCCCAGGTCATCGCCGATCTTGATGATGTCGATGTTGTCGCCGCACTCGCGCAGGAAGTGTCCCATGAGAGTCTTGCACAGCGCAGCGTTCTTCTCCAGCAGGGCTTTGGCAAAATCGGGACGCTTGGCCATGTTCATCAGGAATTTGTCCATGCGCTGCATTTCGAAGGCGCGTTCGAGCGGGAAAAGCAGCCAGGGAGTGGCAACGATGCCGTACTTGTTCTCTTTGGCCAGTTGTTGGGCACGCGCGCTGACGTGCGCCACGCGGGTGGGGTCGTCCATGTCGGGCCAGGCGTGGGCTTCGAGTTCCTCGATGGTGGTGGCATTCTCCAGCGGATGGATGCCAGGGAACCAGGAACCAGGTTCGCTCTCGACGGCCCCACCGCCCCACGAGTTGAAGTGCGGCGAATGCGGCTCCCGCTGGCGATTCCTCTCCATAACGGAGGCAGGCTCCAGGTCCAGCACGCCGCGCACATCGCTGTGCAGACGTTCGAGGGTGGCCTCGTCCATATCGGCGGTGCCCAGCTCGGGCCAATCATAAATATAGCGGTCCTCAGCCTGCACGCCAATCAGTTCCTTGATGCGGCGATAGGTGCCCATCTTGACGCCCGTCGCGTTGCTGGGGCCGAGCACGATCGGCACACGGTCGGGGACTTCGTGATTCAATACAGCAAGCACACGTTCACGCGAGGTCATGGTCATGGGATGCTCCTTATGGAGATGGAAAAGTCCAGAAGCAAGCTTCTGGACTCCAAAATTTACAAGGTGAATTTACTTGGCCTTGCCCTGGTTGGCGACGGCGGCAGCGGCCTTGGCGATCTCTTCGGGGTCGCCAAGGTAGTAGCTCTTGATGACCTTGAGGTCGGCATCCAGTTCGTACACCAGCGGGATGCCCGTGGGGATGTTCAACTCGGTGATGTCGGCGTCGGAGATGTTGTCGAGGTACTTGACCAGCGCGCGGATCGAGTTTCCGTGAGCGGTGATGAGCAGGCGCTTGCCCGACTTGATGGTGGGCGCCAGCACTTCGTGCCAGTAGGGCAGAACACGGTCGAGGGTGATCTTGAGCGACTCGGTGGCGGGCAGCTGCTCGGGGGGCAGGCCCGCGTAGCGGCGATCAAACTTTGGGTGACGTTCGTCGGTCAGTTCGAGCGCAGGCGGCGGGACGTCGTAAGAGCGGCGCCAGACCTTGACCTGAGCCTCGCCGAACTTCTCGGCAGTCTCGGCCTTGTTGAGTCCCTGCAGGGCGCCGTAGTGACGTTCGTTCAACTGCCAGGCGCGGGTGACGGGCAGCCAGTCCAGGTCCATTTCGGCCTGGATGATGTTGAGGGTGCGGATGGCGCGCTTGAGCATCGAGGTGAAAGCCAGGTCGAACTGATAGCCGCCTTCGCGCAGGAGCTGACCAGCGGCGCGCGCCTCGGCACGGCCCTGATCGGTCAGGTCCACATCGGTCCAGCCTGTGAAGCGGTTTTCGAGGTTCCAGGTGCTTTGTCCATGACGGACGAGAACAAGTTTGTACATCGTGAAATTCCTTTATTTGGATTGATTTTTCAGGTAAGGCCGATTGGCGGCGTCTGTCCTTTAATTGCGTTTTGCCCGCAAATTATACACTCACCCAAGCAAGACATTCCCTGAAGTTTGCAAGAAAAATGGAACATCTCGGAACGTTTTCCGAACCTGCGTCCACAAAATATTTTAGAAAGAGAAAATACAAATTCAATCACGGGTAATATATGATAAGTCAAACCGCCCATACGAGAGTCCATGTCCAACGACGATATCACCCCTGTCCGCCAGCAATACCTGGAAATTAAACGCAACCATCCCAACGAGATTCTGTTCTTTCGTCTGGGCGATTTTTACGAGACCGTCGACGAGGACGCCGAAATCGCAGCTCAGGAATTGGACAAGGAAGATCAGCAGGCGATCAGCCAGAACGGAAAGGATTTTGCCATACAGTGGCCAGGCGGGGATGTGACCACGGTATAAACAGCAAGGATCTGATCGAGGGTGGGAAGATGATGGAAAATCCTCATGACTTATGTGAAAAGGCTCGATTAGACTCGTCCAACGCGGAAAGCAACTCGGCCTTCATGCGTGCCGCAGTAACTGTGTCAGAGGCAGCGAAGTCTTTCATCTCGTCAGGGTCGTCAGCCAGGTCATACAGTTCAGATTTTCCATCATATGCACCATAGCCTAGATAGTAGATAAGTTTTTTCGAGCCCTGGATCATGGACACGCTGGCATGTTGGATGGGTGCAAAAGCAGAATTATTCTTTGCCACCAGTGAGAACAGGCTACGATTCGAGTCCTCAACGCCGCCCAAGCCTGGCAGTAGAATCCCTTCAGAAGCGGGATCAGGTGCCTGTCCCGCCAACGTCACCAAGCTTGGCAGCAAATCGATATTACTGGTCGGGGTGTAAACATCGGCCCGTTGATTCTGCCCAGGTACAGAGATTAGCAGCGGGATATGCAGTACGCCGTCGTAAAGCAACGCAGTGTTATGTCCATGCTCACCGCGCTCGAACAACTGACCGTGATCGGAGGTGATGATTACGTAGGTATCGTCGAGCGCACCGCCGCTTTCGAGCGAGTCCAGGAAAAGACCCAGATCGGCATCCACGTCGGTAATGTACTCGTCGTACGTCTGACGCAGGCGCAGCAAATTCTTCTCGGTGCGGAAGGTCTCGGTCAGCGGATGCTCGGGCTTGGCGGTCGGCTCGTAGCCATCCTTTTTGTATTTTCCGAAATATTCCATGCGCGGACGATACGGTTCATGCGGGGTCCACAAATGGAAATATCCAAAATATGGTTTATCGCCTTTGCGCGCCTCTTCAATCACGCGCAGGATGTTCCGGAAGGTCTCGGCGTTGTTATAGGTGTAATAGTTATTGAAGGGCACACCGAGCGGATAGGCATCACTCTCGACCGTCTCCTTGTCCTTGCGCAGGATGTCGAGCAGGCCCAGTAGCGGTGACCCTGCTAGCGGGCCGTCGTTCTCGCGGCGAGTGGCAAGGAAGTCGTCGAAAGCATAGAACGAGTCGACAGAGTCATTCGGCAGGTGTTGACTGATGCCCAGCGTGGTTACATCCTGGCTGGAGAAGGTAAAGGGTAGATGTTGGTCAATGTCCGCATGGAATTGGCGTAGCAGCAACTCGGCCAGCATGTTCTGGGTGAAAGCCATCCTGTGATACCCATCACCCATCTGACGGAACAGGTTCTGCCCGACCAAGTCGCGGCGAGCCAAACCAAACAGATTGAGGGCACGGTGTGTCCACGGGACGCAACCCATTAACATCGAGGCGGTGGCAGGCGTCGTGAAATTTCCCGCCGCATAATGGGAATGATAGACTGTCGAACGTTCCGCGAATTTCTCCAGTGCAGGTGTGGTGGGACGCGGATACCCATAGACGGACATATGAGGCGCGGAGAGCGTGTCCAACACAATCATCAGGATGTTGGGCTGTTTCCCATTTTGCAGTGCAGACTCTAATCCAAATGCTTGCCTGGGAAACAGGAGCGGCAGTGCGGCGGCGCCTGCGGTCTTGAGAAAGTCACGACGGCTGAAAGGCTTGGTCATGATCCCATATTCCTGACCGACAGAATTACCAACGAGAGAGCCGCCAGCGGAAGATACACGTACAGAAAAATGGGCGTGCGTTCAACCAGTAATCTGGCGACGCGCTCAAAGATTGCATACTTCACGGACAGCCACATCCACAGGGAGGCCAATCCACCCGCAATGAGGGCAGACAATAAAACCGCCAGCCCATTCCCAAAATCGTGAAAAGCGATGAAATATTGCATCAGAAGCAACCATGCAGGTAAGGCCAGCCCCATGATGGTTCCACGCACGCTGAAATGCTCCTTGAAGAAGGAGACAGGTAACAGCACACAAAGCAACAGCAGAATGACCAGATAAAAGAAGCCTTCCAACACCTCAGTGAAGACTGTATACAGGTAAAATACCGCCACTTCTCCCAAGTTGGCGTAATACAGCCAGGCAGGGAACTTCCAAAGGAAGACAATCGTAGCCCATCCAAATAAAAAGAAGAGGATCACCGCATACACGGACATAACCTCTCCCCGATCAGGCAGACGGGATTTCAAGGTCTGCAACATAAAGTAAACTCCGACCAAAGCATGAATTGTTTCAAAAACACGAAGCCAATTTTATACACCAGTTAGTATAATACGTCAAACCCTGACTGCGAGAGCCCATGTCCAACGACGATATCACCCCTGTCCGCCAGCAATATCTGGAAATCAAACGCAACCATCCCAACGAGATTCTGTTCTTCCGCCTGGGCGATTTCTACGAAACCTTTGACGAGGACGCCGAGATCACGGCCCGCGAGTTGGACATTGTGCTGACTTCGCGTCCCGTGGGCAAGGGCGTGCGTGCGCCGCTGGCGGGCATCCCCTATCACGCGGTGGAAAACTATCTCGCGCGGCTGATCGAGAAGGGCTATCACGTCGCCATCTGCGAACAGGTCGGGGACCAGCCCACCAAGGGCATCTTCCCGCGCAAGGTGGTGCGGATCGTCACACCTGGGACGGTCGTCGAGCCTGGGCTGCTGCCTGGGGATGCGAACAACTACCTGGCCGCCGTCTTCCTCGATGAGAAATCTGCCGCCGTGGCCTATGCCGACATCACCACGGGCGAATTCGCCGTGACCGAGTTGAGCGCCGAAGCAGTCCGCGCCGAGTTGACGCGCCTGCGCCCCGCCGAAATCCTCCACCCCGATTCCCTCACCCTCGGGGAGAGGGGTTGGGGCGAGGGCTTAGGACACCTGACCCCAATTCCCGCCTGGCGCTTCGAGCCTGGCAAATGCGAGGAGACGTTGCTGGCTCACTTCAAGGCGGGCTCGCTGGACGGATTCGGCATCAAGGGACACGGGCTGGTCATCCGCGCAGCGGGCGTGATCGTGCAATACCTGCGGGATACCCAGCCCGATTCGCTCAATCTGCTGACGGGATTGCGCCATTACAGCCTGTCTGAGTTCATGACGTTGGATGCAGCCACCCGCCGCAATTTGGAGTTAACCGAGACCCTTCGTGGCGAAGTCAAGGGCTCGCTACTGAGCGTGCTCGACCATACCGTCACGCCAATGGGCAAACGCCTGATGCGCGCCTGGGTCAGCCAGCCACTGTTGACCGTAGACAAGATCCGCACGCGGCAGGATGGTGTGCAATATTTCTTCGACAAGATCGGAAGAGCACACGTCTGAACTCCAGTCACGAGTGGATATCTC
>CALFXA010000156.1 GCA_937928015.1 uncultured Anaerolineales bacterium
GAGATATCCACTCGTGACTGGAGTTCAGACGTGTGCTCTTCCGATCTGCGGGCGACCGCGCCAACGAGTTCGAGATGAAGATGGCGGGCATGCACTACCTCGACATCCTTGCGGCAGGCGGGGGAATCATCTCCACCGTCCGCGCCACGCGCACGGCCAGCATCGAGACGCTCATCGCGCAGACCCGTCCGCGCCTGCTGCGCATGTTCGCCAACGGTACCACCACCGCCGAGGCCAAGACGGGCTATGGCCTGCAGACCGCCACCGAGCTGCGTCTGCTCAAGGCCCTGCTCGCGCTGGATGACGAGAGTCCGCTCGACCTGGCGATCACCTTCCTCGGCGCGCACGCCATCGCACCCGAGTTCAAGGACAATCCGCAGGGCTATGTGGACCTGGTCAGCAACACCATGCTGCCCATCGTCAAGGAATGGTGGGAGACGCACGCGCCGCGCCTGCCGCTGCCCTTCGTGGACGTCTTCTGCGAGAACAAAGCCTTCAACCTGGCCCAGACCCGTCAGGTGTTGACCAAGGCCCGGGACCTGGGATTCCCGCTCAAGGTCCACGCGGATGAGTTCGACAACCTGGGCGGCGCATCGCTGGCCGTCGAGTTGGGAGCCGTCTCCGCCGACCATCTGGTCAAGACCTCCGAGGCGGACATCGCCTCCCTGGGCAAATCCGACACGGTGGCCGTCTCGCTGCCATGCACGCCCTTCGGCCTGGCCGAGTGCCATTACACCCCCGCGCGCGAGGTCATCGCCGCCGACGGAATCCTGGCGCTGGCCACCGACTGCAACCCAGGCACCACCTGGAACGAATCGATGCAGTTCGTCATCGCGCTGGCCTGCCGCTCGATGAAGCTGACCCCCGCCGAGGCCATCGCCGCTTCGACCATCAACTCGGCCTACGCCATCCGCCGCGCCGACACAATCGGCTCCATCGAGGTCGGCAAACAGGCGGACCTGCTGATCCTCTCGGTGCCCGATTATCGTCAGTTGGGGTATCGCTACGGCACCAACCTCGTCAAACAGGTCATCAAACGCGGACGCGTCTACTCGGTGGACGTGGGCTATTACCGCACCGCATAACGCATGGGCAAATTCGACCTGATCCCCGTGGCGCGAGACATCGTGCTCGAGTCGATTCCCGCCATGATCTTCGTGGTGGATTCGTCCGACCGCCTGGTGGACGCCAACCGCATGGCGCAGGAAACCCTGGGCAAGTCGCTGCAGGAGATTCTCGGCCATGACCCGCTGGACGTCTTCCGCGAGTGGCCCGCCCTGATCCAGCCCTTCTTCATGACCGAAAACACGCGCGTCGAAATCCAGATCCCGACCGACCCGCCGCGCATCCTCGAACTGATCATCACCCCGCTGAACAATGAAGAGGGTCAACTCGAAGGCCGCGCCATCGTGGCCTACGACATCACCGAGCGCAAGAATCTGGAAGTGACCCTTCAGCAGCGGCTGGACGAGATCCAGGCCCTGCATCAGGCGCTGCGCGAACAGGCCATCCGCGATCCGCTGACGGGCGTGTTCAATCGTCGCTACTTCTCCGAAGCCCTCGACCAGGAGGTGGCTCGCGCCGAACGGGACGGGTCCCGCTTCAGCCTGATCATCCTCGACGTGGACCATTTCAAGAAGTTCAACGACACCTACGGCCACAAGTGCGGCGACCTCGTGCTGCAATCGCTGGCGCGCTTCCTGCAGGAGAACACCCGCCGCGGCGACATCGTCTGCCGCTATGGCGGCGAGGAGTTCGTCATCCTCCTGCCTGACACCGGCCTTGATTCCGCCTATCAGCGCGCCGAGGGATTGCGCGCCCAATTCGACGCTATGTCCGTGGCCTACGAAAGTCTGTACCTGCGTGCCACCTTCTCGGCCGGGGTGGCCTGCTACCCCGTCAGCGCGAAGACTGGCGAGGGCGCGCTGACCGCCGCAGACCAGGCCTTGTACAAGTCCAAGGAAACGGGACGCAATCGCGTCACAGCCCATGCCCCAAATCGCAATTCGCCGTAGTATTTTCTGGTACCAACGTAAACTGGCAGCTTGCACTACAAATACCGTTTCAGCCAAAGGAGAGAGTTATGCAAATTGACGTGATCGGCGTCCCGATCGATCTCGGCGCAGACCGCCGCGGCGTGGACATGGGCCCCAGCGCCATCCGCTACGCCCACTTGCAAAACAACCTGGCCGACCTCGGCTACGAGGTCCGCGACGAGGGCAACATCGATGTGCCCATCGCCGAGATGTGTTCCATCACCGACCCCAAGCTCAAATACATCGACTGTATCATCCCGATGGGACGCCGCGTCTCGGGCGCCGTTTCCACAGCCATGCAGGGCGGGCGCTTCCCGCTCGTGCTGGGCGGCGACCACAGCTTGTCGGTCGGCTCGGTGCGCGGCGCGGCCCGTCAACGCAAGGTTGGGGTGTTGTGGGTGGATGCCCATGCCGACTTCAACACCCAACTGACCACCCCCTCGGGCAACATCCACGGCATGCCGTTGGCCGCCCTGTGCGGGATGGGCGATCCGCGCCTGGTCCAATTCTGGGACGAACCCACCCCGGTCGTGGACCCGCGGCGGGTGGCCGTTATTGGGGCGCGCGACCTCGACCCGGGCGAAAAAACCAACCTGCAAGAGGCAGGCGTCATGGTCCAGAGCATGGAACAACTCGACCGACACGGCCTGGTCTCGATCATGGAAAAAGCCCTCGAACGCATCACCCGCGACGTGGACGGAATCTACCTCTCCTTCGATATGGACTCGCTCGACCCGCGCCACGCCCCGGGCGTGGGAACCCCCGTCCCTGCCGGGCTGACCCAGCGCGAGGCGCATCTCATCTGCGAGATGGTCGCCGAAACGGGCAAACTGGTCGGCATGGACATGGTCGAGGTCAATCCCATCCTCGACATCCAGAACCAGACCGCCCACCTCGCCATGGACTTAATTCTGACCGCCCTCGGCAAACGCATTTGGAACGGCTTCTAGCGGCTCGCCAAACCTTACGATTTCCTATCTCTTGCCGCCGTTTTCGGCGGCAAGTTGTTTATACGCCTGCCTTTGGGGTACAATTAATTTATGAACGATTCCTACG
>CALFXA010000157.1 GCA_937928015.1 uncultured Anaerolineales bacterium
GTATCCTTGATCTGGACGCGGCTCAGTTTGCATTTGGAAACCTTGGCCCGGATTCTGGCATCACAGACGAAAAGTGGGAGCATTTCGATCCTACCAAGCAGGTCACCCATTTCTTGCAGGCGGGCGGACATTCCGAGAGCGACATCCACGATCTGGCCTTTTACCGTCAATATTTGCTGGGATTAAGTCCCTGGGACGACAAGGGGTGCTTTTCATATCGGCTGGGATATTTCGTTCACCTGCTGGTCGATATTCTCTGGGCGCGAGATGTCTGGCGATCTACCAGGGAGCGTTTTGTTGGGGAACTTCAGGAGGACAAGGATCGAATGGTCGAAGAGATCAAGGGCGACTGGTACGGCTTGGATTTCATCTATTTGCGAGATCATCCCGATTTCCAGTTGTGGCAGGTTTTCCTCGCCTCCCAGCCCGACTCGCTCGATTTGGATTTCCTGCCCCGCCATGCCGTGAACCACCAGTTGGCTCACATCAGGCATTATTATCAGAATCAGCCTAAGACTCACCCCGACGCATACACGCGCCCCTACCTGTACCTGTCCAAACCCGAAATGGATGAATTTGTCCTCGACGCCAGTGACCAGATCGAGCAGGTCTACCACCTCCTTTGGCCTGTCGCGCCCAGACTCGACGGTCAAACGAGCGCATTACAACTTTTGGAGAACAACCTTGACCCAGATCATTCCCACCGCTGAACCGTTCTTCCTTCCCACCGACAATCGCAAGCTGGGCTGTCTGCTCACGCACGGCTTCACGGGCGCGCCTAAGGAAATGCGCTGGATGGGGGATTACCTGCACGAAAAGGGCTATACCTGCCTGGGCGTGCGCCTCACGGGACATGCCACCCGCCCCGAGGACATGATTCGCTCGCGCTACACCGACTGGCTGGCCTCCGTCGAGGACGGCTACCACCTCCTGCGCGGCTCCGTGGACCACGTCATCCTGGTCGGGCTTTCGATGGGTGGAGTCCTGTCTCTGCTGTCGGCGGCGCGGTTGGATGTGGCGGGTGTGGCGGTCATGTCCACGCCGTATGCGCTGCCGCCCGATCCACGCATGAAATATCTAAAGCTCCTCAGCCTGTTCATGCCGTACATGCCCAAAGGCAAATTGCCGCCTGGCTCGGGCTGGTTCGACCCGCAGGCCTGGCAGGAGCACGTCTCGTATCCGCAGAACCCCGTCCGCTCGATTGCCGAGTTGAACGGGCTGTTGGCCGAGATGCGCGCTGCTCTGCCGCAGGTCAAGGTGCCGACCCTGCTCATCCACTCGAAGGATGACACCTACGTCCCGCCCGAGAACATGGAGCGCATCTACGCCGACCTGGGCACGTCGGACAAGGTCAAGGCTTATATAACGGGATCAGGCCACGTCGTCCCGCGCGATGCGGCCCGACTTCAAGCCTTTGAGTTGGCGCTCGATTTTATCCGTCGTGTGGAGCGGTCTTTGTGAATCCGAGTCTCGTTTTGATTTTCCTCGCCTTGTTCACCTGGGGGATCGGCGAGGGCGCGTTCATGTATTTTCAATCCATCCATCTCCAAAACCTCGGCGCGGACCCCGTGGCGATTGGCGCCATCCTGAGTTCCGCGGGGCTGGCGATGATGATCTCGCACGTGCCCGCGGGCTTTCTCTCCGACCGCATCGGCCGCCGTCCGCTGTTGATCGCGGCCTGGCTGATCGGCATCCTGGCGGCCTTGCTGATGGCCGCCGCCTCGGCGCTACCGCTCTTCGTGGCGGGACTGCTCCTCTACGGCTTCACTGCCTTCGTTTCTTCGCCGCTCAGTAGCTACGTCACCGCCGCGCGCGGCACGTGGAGCGTGAGCCGCGCCCTGTCGTTCATGTCGGCAGCCTTCAACTTCGGCGCGGTGCTGGGTCCGCTGACGGGCGGTTGGATCGGCGAACACTTCGGCCTGCGCTGGGTCTTCGCGGCGGCAGCCGTAACCTTTGTGATCTCCACGGCTTTTCTGGTCTTCATCAAGCCGCAGCCGCTCGACCATCACGACCCCGAGGCGCCGCCCACCGACTTGTGGAACAACACGCGTTATCTCGGCTTCATCGCGCTGGTCTTCGTCATCATCTTTGCCATGTACTTGCCCCAGCCGCTGACGACCAACTTCCTGCAAACCCAGCGCGGCCTGACGTTGCAGCAGATCGGCTTGCTGGGGTCGGTGGCGGTATTGGGGAACGCCGTCATCACGTTTGTCTTCGGCTCATGGTTTTCGGCGCGGCGCGGCATGCTCATCGGGCAGGTTCTGGCCGCGGCCTTTGCCCTGCTCATCTGGCGCGTGACGGCCTTCCCGATCTACGCGCTGGCCTATTTCCTGCTGGGCGGATTCCGCGCCGTGCGCCCGATGCTCTCAGCCCAGGTGCGCGGACTGGTCCATGAGTCGCAGATGGGCTTGGCCTTTGGCATGAACGAAACCGTCGCTTCGATTGCGCTGACCCTTTCCCCGATGCTGGCGGGTTTGCTCTACAACCAGGCGCCCGACCTGGTCTACCCCGTCAGCCTGGGTGCAATCGGCCTGGCGATCCTCCTGACCCTGACCTTTTCTCCGCGAGGTGAACATGCTTGAAATTGTGACCCTGACCCTTGGCCCCGCCCAGACGAATGCCTACCTCGTAGCGGATTCCACCACCCGCGACGCGGCCGTCATCGACCCATCCTGGGACGGTGAGTTGATCCTGTCCGAGGCGCGGAGTCGCGGCTGGCGCATCGCCCACCTATGGTACACCCACGCCCACTTCGACCACATCGGTGGCGCCGCTGGAATCGCTGACTCGCTGAATCCTCTCCCCTTAGTCGCTCTGCACCCCGATGACCACGTCCTCTGGCGCTCGGGCGGGGGCGGCGCCGCCTTCGGTTTTGACATCGATCCAGGTCCCGAACCCACCATCGACCTGGTTCAAGGTCAAATTTTGCGCCTTGGCAACGTGGTCTTTGAAGTCCGCTTCACACCAGGTCACACCAGAGGCCATTGCATTTTTTATGTAGCCGACTCTAGTGTGTGCTTCTGTGGCGACCTGATCTTCGCAGGCTCGGTCGGGCGCACCGACCTGCCTGGCGGCGACTTCGCCACCCTGGAACGCAGCATCCGCGAGCAGGTCTATACGTTGCCCGACGATACCCGTCTGCTCTCGGGGCACGGTCCCGAGACGACGGTGGGGCGGGAGAAGCGGTCCAATCCGTTCGTAGGAGAAGAGTGATGAAGCGAGCCGTCAGCATCAGCTTGGGGAGTTCGAAGCGTAACAAGAGCGTGACCATCCGCCTCAAAGGTGAGGAAATCCTGGTCGAACGCATCGGCCTGGACGG
Organism: uncultured Anaerolineales bacterium; assembly: GCA_937928015.1. Classification (GTDB taxonomy): domain Bacteria; phylum Chloroflexota; class Anaerolineae; order Anaerolineales; family Villigracilaceae; genus JACPVF01. The sequence continues at coordinate 3,320 of CALFXA010000157.1, forward strand.
CGATGTGGCCAAGGCCCGCCAGATGTACCTCGATTTGGATGGCAAGGTGGACGCTTTCGGCGTCGGCGGCGTGGATTTGTACCTGCGCCTCGACGAGCACGAGTACCCGCTGCACGCTGCGCTCAAGATGGTCGAAGGCGTGACGAAGACTCCATTATGTGACGGCCGTGGACTCAAACACACCCTCGAACGCCGCGTCTTTGAGTTGGCCCGTCCGCAGTTGGGCGAGGTCCGCTTCAAACAAGCCTTCGTCCCCGTGGCCGTGGACCGTCTCGGGCTGGCGCAGGCTGTGGCCGAGGTCGCCGACCAAACCATCTTCGGCGACCTGATGGTGGCGTTGGGAGTCCCGCTGCCGATCTACGGCATTCCTGCCTTCAAACGCGTCGCGCGTATCATGCTGCCCATCGTCAGCCACTTCCCCATGTCCATGCTCTTCTACGGTAGCGACGGCGCGGAGAAAGAACCGAAATACGTCAAATACTTCGAGGAATCCGACGTGATCGCAGGCGACTTCCTCTTCATGCGCAAATACATGCCCGCCCGCCTCGACGGCAAGACCGTGGTCACCAACACCACTACCGAGGACAATATTGAAACCCTGCGTCAGCGCGGCGTGAAAACGGTCATCACGTCCACGCCGAGGTATGACGGCAGATCGTTCGGAACGAATATGATGGAAGCCGCCCTCACTGCCTATGCAGGGATGGGGAGGAGATTGACGGATGAAGAATTGAATGAGCTGATCGATGAGTTGGGGTTGAGGCCGGAAGTGATGGGGATGTAAAAAGAAGGCGACCACCATGGTCGCCTTCTTTTTATGTTGATTTTACTTCGCGTACTCCGTGGACCGCGTCTCGCGGATGACGGTCACGCGGATCTGGCCCGGGTACTGCATGGTCTCTTCGATCTTCTTGGCTACGTCGCGGGCCAGGCGGGCGGAGGCCAGGTCGTCGATGGTTTCGGGCTTGACGATGATGCGCACTTCGCGGCCTGCCTGGATGGCGAAGGCCTGCTGCACACCTTCGAAGGACATGGACATTTCCTCCAGCGAGCGGATGCGCTTGATATAGGCTTCCAGGTCCTCACGGCGGGCACCGGGGCGGGCGCCAGAGATGGCGTCAGCCGATTCGGCGATGACCGCTTCGATGGTTTCCTGCTCCACCTCATGATGGTGCGAAGCGATCGCATTGACCACCTTGGCGTTGACTCCATAGCGTTTGCAGAATTCCGCGCCGAGTTGGGCGTGCGTGCCTTCCTGGTTGTGGTCCATGGCCTTGCCGATGTCGTGCAGGAAGCCACCCTGTTTGGCCAGATTGACGTCTGCACCCATTTCGGCGGCCAGAATGCCCGCCAGCTTGGAGACTTCCACCGCGTGGGCCAGCTGATTCTGTCCGTACGAGGTGCGGAACTTGAGGCGGCCCATCATGCGCAGGATTTCGGGATGCAGGCCCGCGATATTGGCATCGTAGGCAGCCTGTTCGCCCGCTTCGTTGATGATCTTCTCGACGGCCTTGGTCTCGTCTTCCACGATCTTTTCGATGTGGGCGGGATGGATGCGTCCGTCCAGGATCAACTTCGC
>CALFXA010000158.1 GCA_937928015.1 uncultured Anaerolineales bacterium
TGGAACAACCACGACCCAGCTCAACGTCCGCGCGGAACCGTCCACCGGGGCGGCTTCGCTGGGATTGCTGCCCATCTTCAGCCCGGTGCAAATCCTCGGCAAGGACGTGGGCGGCAACTGGTACCAGATCGTGTACGAGGCAGGCCCCGAGGGCAAGGGCTGGCTGACGGCGCAAGATGTGCAGGTCGAGGCGGGGGTCGAGGTGCCCACTCTCGGAGGCGGACCAGGCTCGGGGTCCGCGCCAAACGGGACGGTGACGCAGCAGGTCAACGTGCGCAGCGGCCCGGGCACGGGCTTCAACTCCCTCGGCACGCTCAACCCGCAGGACGGCGTCACGCTGACGGGCAAGGATTCCCACGGCGCCTGGCTCCAGATCGAATTCGCGGGCGGACCCGACGGGCGCGGCTGGATCTCCGCCGCCTACGTGCAAACTTCCGTCGCGGCGGATTTGCCCATTGTGAGCGAGGCAGGCGAGGTGGTCGGCACGGGCACGCCCACGGGCATCCCGCCGACAGCCACCCCCACCTTGATGCCCGCCGCAGACGATGGGGACTCGTCCTCCGCGCCTGCCGTGAACGTGATCTTCGCGCCTGACAAGTCGAGCGGACTGCAATACACCAGCGACCTCTCCACGCCGCAAGGCGATGCCGAAGACTGGGTGGGGTTCACGCCCTTCCTGCCAAAACTGACGGCCCGCCTGACCTGTGCAGGCAATGGTACAGTCCGCGCGGAACTCTGGCAGAATGGAGCGGCCGTCCCCGATGCGCCGACCCTGACTTGCGGCGGAGAGATTACTTTCACGCTGACGGCGGGCCAGCCCTACCTATTGCGCTTGCAGGCTGTGAGCAGCGCAGGCGACCTCCAAGCCGCGCGTTATACCCTAATCCTCTCAACTGTGCGATAATTTGAATCATGACTACATCCTTCTCTCCCTCCTCTGATCACGGCCACCGCAGGCCTGAAGTCTTGCGTGTCCAGTACCGCTATGGACTATTCTACGGCGCCATGCTCGGCCTTTCCTTTGCCATCTTCGCCTGGGGCGTGGATGCCTACCTGCTCAGCCAGGCGCACGCGATCCAGCCCTGGCTCAAGTTGATCATCGGCGCGGTGGTGTGCATCCCCGTCGGCGGATTGGCGGGCTGGTTGACCATGCGCTTCGAGCGCGGTCTGCTGGCTATCCCGTTCTGGCTTGCGGCGGCGGCCGTCTTCGCCTGGATGACCGTGGCCCTGCCGCTGGAAATCTTCCCGAGGGTGTTGGTGGCGCTCGAACCTGATCTCAAGGGTCTGATCTCCTATTTCCTGGCCGACGAACTGACCGTGCGGTTTGGCGTCAGCTTCGTGTGGGTGGCGCTCTTCGTCGCCCTGGCGGGCGTGCTGGAGATTCCAATGGGACAACCCGCCGCCTTCTCGACCTCGGTGATGGGCAAATGGATTCCCGTGCTGGTGTGCGCCGTGTTGATGGGCATTGGCGGCACCCTGGTCGAAGCCGACAACAACAAGCCGCTGCGTTCGGCCATCATCGCCTTCGACGCCACCTTCCAGTTCATGCAGGAAAACCAGGGCAAGCCCATCGACAGCAAGGTCTCGCGCGACCTGCACCTGGCGGCCATGCGCGACATCGAAGACCTGGTGGGCGGTCCGCGCGAGTTGACCATCGGCAGTTTCGACAACTACCTCGAACAGGTACATGTCCTCGTCCGCTTTGGAGACGTGCTGGTGGACTGCATGGCCATCTACGACCAGCCGTCCAGTTGCAAACGCATCAGTCCGTGATCCGTTCGGAGGTCCCATGAAAAATCGGGCAGGATTTGTCGTGCTGGCCGCGCTGCTCGGCCTGGCATGGCTCCTCGTGGGCTGTCAGGTTGGGACGGGACCCTCCGCGCTCTCAGCCGCGCTGAGCGAAATCCAGGGCACGGTGGGCGTCAAGCCACCCGAAAGCGCCGACTTCCGCCCCGCGGCGGGTAATACCGTGCTGACGGAGCGCGGGCAGGTGCAGACAGGGGAAGACGGCCGCGTGCGCCTCGACCTCTCGGATGGCACCCTCTTCCGCATTGCGCCCATGTCGCTGTTCGAGTTGATCTCCAACCAATCCACCGACCAGGGGCTGGTCACCCGCCTTAAGCTCGAACTGGGACGGTTGTTCATCGTGCTGAAAGGCGGCTCGATGGACGTGGAGACACCCTCGGGTGTGGCCTCGGTGCGCGGGTCGTTCATGATGGTGGAAGTAAATCCTGACACACTTGATGTGATGGTTACCTGCCTCGAAGGTCATTGCGAGGCCAGCAACCCCGCAGGCAAGGTCCAGTTCGGTGCGGGACAGAAATCTCTGCTATTGCACCGCGACCCGACTTCGGGTCAGCACTCCGCCCCAAGTGTGGAGCCGATGAATGCGGAGGATTACCAGAAGTGGTTGGAAGGCAGCCCCGAGGCCAAGACCCTGGCCCAACAGAGACTCGCCTCTCTGCCGTCGGCTCCCACGGTATCCAGTGATACCCCCGAACCCGTCCCTGCGCCCAGCGCTACGCCCGTGCCCGCCTCCCCCACAGCTGAGACGGCCGCCGCGCCCGCCGCGGATATGGGGCCCTGCATGAGCCTGGTCAACCCACCCAACGATAAGGTGGTGGACTATAACGACCCCGTGGTCTTCCAATGGACCTCCAAGGTGCAGGCCGCCAAATACGTGCTGACCCTGCACTATCCTGACGGCACCTACATCTCCTTCGAAACCACCGACACCCAGCTCACGCGCTACTTCGACGAGATGCGCGGCAGCGTCAACTTCACCTGGGACGTGGCCGCTCTCGACGCCAACGGCAACGAGATGTGCAAGTCGCCCACGGGCTCCTTCACCAAGCCTGCACCCCAGCCGAAGCGCCCTCGCTTGCGCGCCAGCCGCTTGTGAACCACTTGTACCAAACTTGTGGGGAATTGTACAAAACATACATTTATGGTAGAGTAGGGACTATTCCATCTAGGCGAGGGCACAATGAACGCTGAAAAAATCCCCGATATCATTATCAGCCGCCTGCCGGTCTACCTGCGCGCGCTACAGCGCATGGCCGAGAAAGGCATGCGTACCACCTCCTCGCAAGAGTTGGGTGACCATGTAGGCATCTCCGCTGCCCAGATTCGCAAGGACATCTCGCAGTTCGGCGAGTTCGGCAAGCAAGGGACGGGTTATTCGATCCAGTTCCTGATCGACAAATTGAAATCCATCCTGAAGGTGGATCGCATCTGGGACGTGGCATTGATCGGCGCGGGCGACATGGGCCACGCCCTGGCCCGCTATCAGAGCTTCACTCCCTGTGGATTCAATATCGTAATGGTCTTCGATAACAACCCCGAGAAGATCGGCCAGAAGATCGGCGATTTCGTCATCGAGGACGCCGCCAGCATGGTGGAACGGATCCGCGATGCGGGCATCAAGATCGTCATGCTCACCGTGCCCGCTTCGGCGGCCCAGGAGATCGCCGACAAGTTGGTCAAGGTGGGCGTGCGGGCCATCCTCAACTATGCGCCGCTGCACCTGGTGGTGCCCGAGGGAGTGCGCGTCCAGCACATCGACCCGTCCGTCCACCTGCAACGCATGACCTATTACCTGTAACCTCCAGGCCGCCCGCAAGGCGGCCTTTCTTTTCCCTGACCCGCCAGTTGGCGGGTCTTTTGCTTCTTTACCGAATCTTCATACTCTCTTTGTCGGACATAAACAATTATTTTTTACACTATGTCCACAATAAAACACGGCGCACCCCGCGCCCCAGGAGAATGGCATGAAACTTTTCGGTAAACGGCTCTTTCGTCCGCACAGCATCTGGATCCGCAAACTCGTACAATGGTTCTTCTTCCTGTTGATCGCATTCATCGCCGTCAACCACACCCTGGTCGAAAGCGGAGCAGGCATCCCCTTCCTCTCCAGCGCATCACTGCATGCGGTATGTCCCTTCGGCGGCGTGGTCACCATCTACCAGTTCGCCACGGTTGGGACCTTCGTGCAGAAGATCCACGGATCTTCCTTTGTGTTGATGATCATCGGCTTTGCGCTGGCCTTCCTGTTCGGCCCCGTCTTCTGTGGGTGGGTCTGTCCGCTCGGCACCGTGCAGGAGTGGATGGCCAAGCTCGGCAAGAAACTCTTCAAGCGACGATACAACCACTTCGTCCCCACCCGCCTCGACGGAGTCCTGCGCTACGCGCGTTATCTCGTGCTGGCCTGGGTGGTGTACGTCACCGCCACCAGCGGCACCCTCATCTTCGCGGACTATGACCCCTACTACGCGCTCTTCAATTTTTGGACCAGCGAGGTGGCGGTCGGCGGGTTGATCATCCTGGGCGCGACGCTGCTCCTCTCGCTGTTCGTCGAGCGGCCGTGGTGCAAATACGCCTGCCCGTATGGCGCCGTGCTGGGACTCACCAACCTCTTCCGCATCTTCAAGATCAAACGGGCCGCTTCCACCTGCAAAGCCGACGGGGCCTGCTCCATCCTGTGCCCGATGAACATCCCTGTGGACACCCAGAACACCGTCCGCGACCATCAGTGTATATCCTGCCTCGAATGCACATCCGAAGCAGTCTGCCCCGTCGCCAAGACCGTGATCTTCACCGCAGGAGCCGTCAAATGAGTCTCAACTCCAAATCCCTGGCCGTGATCCTGTTCGTCGTGCTGTTTGGCGGAATCGCCCTCAGCGCCGCCCTGGGCTGGTGGCAGACCGAAAGCAGCAAGGTGGCCGCCACCTACACCGAAGGCGAGTTCGCGGGTCAGGCCAACCCAGCCGACATCCGCGGCTCGTACACCTTCGGCGACGTGGAAAAGAATTTCGGCATCCCCGCCGCCCTGCTGGCCCAGGCCTTCAACGTTCGAACCGATGACCCCAGCACGTTCGCCACGAAGGAACTCGAAAGCATCTACGCTGAAAGCGCCCTCGAAGTCGGGACCGCGTCGGTGCGCCTGTTCGTGGCCTTCTACAACGGCCTGCCCTTCGACTTGGGCACCGACATCTATCTGCCTCAAAGCGCAGCGGACATCCTGCACACGCGGACTCTCACCCCCGAGCAACTGGTCTACCTGGACGCACACATCGTCCCCGACCCCGCCGCCCCAGCCGTGGACTCTGCGCCCATAACGGAATCCGCCCCCGCGGCGGAATCCACCGAACGGTTTGTCAAGGGCAAGACCACCTTCCAGGAGATCCTCGATTGGGGTGTCTCCCAATCCGTCATCGAGCAGATTTTGGGCGCGCCCATGCCCAATCCGCTGACGACGATCAAGGATTTCTGCACCGCACAGGGACTCTCGTTCGAGACAGTCAAGACGCAATTACAAGTCGAGGTGGACAAGGCTAAATAACGGCATCGACACGGACGGCTCGGAGACGGGCCGTCCGTGTTATTGACAGGCACCACAGGCAGGGGTATAAAGGCGCCGACGTTAACTTATCTTCCAAACACACAACTGAAGGGGATTCTTCCAGCCGTTTCACGGCTTCTGTTTGGTTTCCAATTTTTATTCAAAGGATTTTTCAATGAAAAGCCATCTTCTGCAATCCGACGCCGACGTTCAAACCCTGCGTGACCTGCTTCGCCATCCCGACGGCAAGACCGTGGTAGACTTCGAGGAGAAGATCCAAATCGAGCAGGTCCGCGCCGCGACGCGCATCTGGCAGGCGGACGAGGTCCCCATCGCCTTTGCCTTCGTGGACGATTTCAACAACCTGAACTTCGTCAGCGACCCCGCCCACACCACGCCCGCGCTCGAAGCCGAGATCGTGGACTGGGGCCTGGCCCTCGTCCGCACGCGCAACGCCGAGACGGGCGAGGCCAGCACACTAGATGCCGCCTGTCAGGCGGGGAACGTCGGCCGATTGGCCTTCCTCGAACGGCACGGCTTCCAACGCGAGGAGGTCCGCTCGCTGGGCTATCGCCGCACGCTGGACCTGCCCATCGCGGAGCATCCGCTGCCCGCGGGGTTCAGCCTGCGCCCCGTCCGCGGCGAGGAGGAGGTCGAGGACCTGGTCGCCCTGCACCGCTCCGCCTTTGGCACCGACCACATGACCGTCGAATATCGGCTGGCAATGATGCGCGCGCCGCAATACGTCCCCGAACTGGACCTGCTGGCCGTGGCCCCCAGCGGCGAATTGGCCGCCTTCTGCATCTGCGGCTTCGAGGAGGGGCAGCCCGAGGTCGGCTTCACCGACCCCATCGGCGTGCGCGAAGGTTACAAGAGACGCGGGCTAGGCAGAGCCATCGTCACGGCGGGCCTCAAAGCTTTGCAGACACGCGGCACGAAGGTCGCGCAACTCGGCACCAGCAGTCAGAACCAAGCCATGCAGAGGCTGGCCGAACGTCTGGGATTCGAGTTGGTCTCTGAGACGTTTTGGTTCTCAAAGCCTGTTTGACAGCAGCCTGGTGATTCGCGTTTCGACTTCGTTCGCCTGACGGCTCACTCCGCTCAACGCAAAAATTGGATATAACCCACTTATGAGCCAAATCTGGAATGCCTCCGAATACGACCTCTCGCGCCGACGGCTGATCCCGTGCTTCGGGCCCTTCTACACCACCGCCGCGGACCTGGTGGCGACTACCGTTAAATCCGCTCCCGCCCTGCTCGATCTGGGCGCAGGGACGGGCCTCTTGAGCGAGTTCGTCGCGCGGAGGGTCCAGCCGCGTTCATTGACTCTGCTGGACGAGTCGCCTGAAATGCTGGCCAAAGCCGAGGTGCGGCTGGCGACATTCCAACCCACCCTGCACATCCAAAAATTCACGGACCCGCTGCCCGCGGGTCCGTTCGATGCGGTGATCTCGGCGCTGGCCATCCATCACCTCAGTCACGCGGACAAGCGCGACCTGTTCGCGCGCATCCACGCCGTCCTCGCCCCCGGCGGACTCTTCGTCAACGCAGAGCAAATCCTCGGGCCGACGCCCTGGCACGAGCGCCTCTACAAAGACATGCACCTGAATGGTGCCCGCGCCCTGGGCAGTTCCGCGGACGAGATCCGCGCCGCACAGGAACGCATGGCCTTCGACCGCTGCGCTCCACTGGCCGACCAACTTGACTGGCTGACAGAAGTGGGCTTCCAGCGTGCGGACTCGTTCTTCCAGTGGTTCCGCTTTGCGGTGTATGCAGGTTGGAAAAGTAAATGATATACGGCTCACGATTGGGAGCCATATATCATTTACTTTGTCCAACGAACGTTGGCACTGCTTATTCCAAGGTTTTATTGACTGGTGTTGTAATGGCTGACAATTGTTTTTCGCTCAATCCTAAAGTTAATATCTTAATCCCACCTGTAGAATGAATAACTGTAATACCCAGTTTTTTACCAAGGCGCTGTCGAGCCAGGTTTTCTTTATCAATTTCATCAAGTCTTATTTCAGCCCTATTCCCAAGCCAACCCCATTGTGTCGCACCATTTATCTTGTCATTGAAAACTGCCACAATATAATATGGATATATGGCAAGAGCCTGAAACACGCAAATGAGAAGTATTATCTCCGCATAAAAATATACATTCTCTTTTTTATAAATCCAAACAATAAGCATAGTTGGAATATAAAAAGCCAGAAAGTAAATAAACCACGCGAGAGCAAATCTGGCTTTATCTGGCTTTACCATACGCGCGCCTACAAAAGCATTTAATCTGTTTGCGTTTTGCTTGTAACTAAAATAGTTTACGACTATCAAAAATACAATTAAACCAGTGGTCAAACAAAATGTAATCATTGTCGTTGTTTGCAAAAATGTATCCATCAGTTTTCAATTCCTTCCTATTTTCGAGCTTATATGTCGCATACATGCCAGTCAATCAGTATTTTCCTGGCCTTCCTCTTTATCTGAAGATGAATCTTCAGGTGGATAAAAATCCAAGCCGCAGTTTGGGCATACTTTCGCATCTATTGGAACCGTTGTTTCGCAATTGATACATTCGAAACTATTTTGGTCTGTCTCTTGATACGGTCCGCTCAGATTATATGGGGTGAATGTGCTGTTTTTTTTCTTGCAAAGAAGTATTTTCTTCACCTTGTGCATAAGCGTAGAATTCCAGATGTCCGCAATTTGTACAGCGATAAGCAGTAATGGGATATTCTGCCTTACCATCTAGGTTCAATCCATTATCCCAAAATGATTCTTTGGGTTTTCCTTCTACCCATTGGCTCACGGAGAGGGCATAATAATAACCCGTTTCCAAAACGAAACCTACTGAAGTCGGGTTGCCGCATTTGCTACACTTCATTTTTTCCATTTGAAATGACCTCAATCAAATAGCTTAGATTGATGACGAGAAAAGTGTCGAGCAACTTATTTTACCTGCGCTGGGGCAGTGGACCGCAAAGCCGTCCAGCCAGAAAAAGGCTAAGTCGTGGAAAGCTACTTAAAATGTGCGCAGAATCCACGCAGTCCGCTGGCACACCGCGCCGATGAGCAGGCCATAGAAAGTGAAGGAGATTTTCTTCATTTCAACTTATTGAGCAGCTTTTGAAGTAAAAAAGTATCAAACAGCAAACATGTAACCACTGAAAAACAAAAGAGAAAGATCCCTAATATCCATGACATGAAGATAGCGTCATCCAAAATATACTCAAGAGGTGGCGCAAGTGGATCGGTGGTGTATGCCACAAAGAAAGCATGGCTACCCAGGTATGACAAGGCCACACTAATAAGGATATAAAAAAATACTTGATTATTTTGCTTTGCCCATTTTTCATTTCATATCTTCACTTCTCTGTCGCGTCTTGCCACAAACCGTGTTGGCTGGCGTTTTACCGAACTCCGACCGTTGAATGAAATTCCTCCTCTTCACTTTATTACCTAGACTAAGGATAGCAAATTCGGGGAGCGTCATAATCAGCAGGAGATTCACAAATCTTATCCCAGTCGTTTATTTTCCATTGTGCTCCGTTGTATATGACTATGGCATTCTCGATACCTAGGTAGGAATTATTGTTATAACAAAAATACGATGAACCAACCCTAGTCATGTTATTTTCAATAGTGCCGTACCCACTACTCCCTCCTGCATAGGGTTCGACAAGAACGCCAAACCCTAAGCGCCAATCAGGTGGACAATCAAAGGGCTTATGATGTGAGATAGTCACCCATTTTTCCAGACGCTCACGTTGTTCGGGGATAATTAGCTCCTTTGCAAGATCAAGGTCGTCTATTCGCAAGGCATAAATAAATACATCTACAACATCTCCTGGGTCGTCAGAATTGATCCGCTGCAATTGAGATTCACGAAATTGCTTATTAGCCTGCGCAGCATGAACAGTAATTGCGATTGCAATAAAGAAAAAAATAGCTATCAATGTCAATAAAAACCGTTTTAGATTCAAGGAGATTAGCATGTGAACTCTATTGTCAGCTAATTAGCAATTATACGGCCACTCACCACATAATTTAAGTAGAGCATAACCCCAAGCCAACAAAAAAACGCCCTTGAAGGGCGTTTTTCCTCTTTACACTTGCGGCAGGTTACGGCGCAGCACGTTCAACATGCTGAAACTCTTCATCGCGCCTTCCACCACGCAGGTCATCGGGTTGTCCACCAAATAAGCGGGGATGCCGAGCGACTTGGTCAACAGTTTGTCCACGCCGCGCAGGAGCGCGCCACCGCCGCACAGGGCCACGCCGCGGTCGATGATATCGGCCACCAGCTCGGGCGGAGTCTTCTCCAGCACGCGGCGGCCCGTCTCGACAATCTGCTTGAGCGGGTCCTGCAGGGCCTCGACGATCTCGCCCGTCGTCAGCGTGATCGGACGCGGCAGACCCGTTACCTGGTCCTGACCCTGGACCTCCATGCTGTTTTCCGTGTCCTGCGGCACCGCCGCCCCGATGCGGACCTTGAGCTGTTCCGCCGTGGCGGGGCCGACGATCACGCCGTATTTGCGGCGCGTGTAGTTGACGATGGCCTCGTCCAGGTCCATGCCGCCCAGACGCAGCGTTTCCGCCGAGACGATGCCGTACATGGCCATGACGGCCGCTTCCGTGCATCCGCCCCCCAGCGAGATGACCATGTTACCCGAGGGCGAATTGATCGGCAGGTCAATACCCAAAGCTGCCGCCAGCGGCTGCTGGATCAGGAAAGCCTCGCGGCTGCCCGCTTCGAGCACAGCCTCGTACACCGCTCGGCGCTCCACACTGGTCACGCCGTACGGAACGGAGATCATCACGCGCGGACGGATGAAACGCATCGATCCGCTGGCGTGCTGGAGCAGGTATTGCAGCATGATCTCGGTGATCTCGTAATCGGCCACCACGCCGTTCTTGAGCGGGCGGGCCACCTCGATGCTGTCGGGCACGCGGCCAAACATATCGCGTGCTTCCTGTCCCACGGCCACCATCTTCTTCTCGTCCACGTCGATGGCGACGATGGTCGGCTCCTGCATGACGACCTGTGGGCCGTCTGCCAGGCGGGTGAACATGGTCCCCAGGTCGATGCCCAGGTCTTTCGAAAAAACGGCCAATTTGACCTACGATTCAGAATAAGGGGCGCGTCCGCTCTTGCGGTAGCGGCGGGCAGCATCCAGGCGAAGATTTGAACGGCGCAGGGCCGCTTCCATAGCGAGATAGGCGTCGCTGTCGGCGGGAGCCCCCTTGGCCAGCACCTCTTCGGCGCGCTTGCGGGCGGCCTCCGCGCGGGCCACGTCGATCTCCTCGACGTTTTCCGCGGCGTCGGCCAGGATGGTGACGATGTCGGGCTGGACCTCGGCCACCCCGCCCGCCACGGAAAAGACATCTTCCTTGCCGCCGCGGCGGACCTTGATCACGCCGTACTTGAGCGTGGTCAGGACGGGAGCATGTTTGGGCAGAATGCCCATCTCGCCGCCCGCGCCCGGCAGCACAACAATGTCCACGTCGCCGGTGAACACGGTGCGGTCTTGCGAAACGATTTCACAACGAATGGTCATGGTCACATCCATGTCACTGCGAGCAGGCGAAGCAATCTCTACCTTGACGAGGAGATTGCCTCGGCCTCGCAGGGACGATAATCTTACGCGCTGTGAGCGAGCTTTTCGGCCTTCTCGCGCACGTCTTCGATGGTACCAGCCATCATGAAGGCTTGTTCGGGCAGGTCGTCGCATTTACCGTCGAGGATCTCGCGGAAGCCCTGGATGGTATCCTTGATGGAGACGTAGCGGCCGGCAATGCCCGTAAACTTCTCGGCCACATAGAACGGCTGCGAGAAGAAACGTTCGATCTTGCGGGCGCGCGACACGACCAGTTTGTCGTCTTCGGAGAGTTCGTCGATGCCGAGAATGGCGATGATGTCCTGCAAGTCCTTGTAGCGCTGAAGCACGCGCTGGACCTCGCGAGCAGTGCGGTAGTGCTCCTCACCCACGATATTGGGATCGAGGATGCGGGAGGTCGAAGCCAGCGGGTCCACGGCGGGGTAGATGCCCTTTTCCACGATGGAACGTTCGAGAGCAATGGTCGCATCGAGGTGGGTGAAGGTCGCCACAGGGGCGGGATCGGAGTAGTCGTCGGCGGGCACATACACGGCCTGCATGGATGTGATCGAGCCCGTGCGGGTGGAGGTGATGCGCTCCTGAAGCTCGCCCATCTCGGTCGCCAGGGTCGGCTGGTAGCCCACCGCGGACGGCATACGCCCGAGCAGAGCCGACACTTCCGAGCCCGACATGGAGAAGCGGAAGATGTTATCGATGAAGAGCAGCACATCCTTGCCCTGATCGCGGAAGTATTCCGCCATCGAGAGAGCCGAGAGGGCCACGCGCAGGCGTACGCCCGAAGGCTCATTCATCTGGCCGTAGACCATGACGGTGTCCTTCATAACACCCGATTCGATCATTTCGCGGTAGAGGCCTGTGCCTTCGCGAGTGCGTTCCCCCACGCCTGCAAACACCGAGTTGCCTTCGTGGACGGAAGCCACGGAGCGGATCAGCTCCATGATGATGACGGTCTTGCCCGTACCAGCACCGCCAAAGATGCCCGTCTTGCCACCCTTGGTAAAGGGAGCGATCAGGTCGATGACTTTGACGCCCGTCTCGAACACTTCCACGCGGGTGGACTGTTCCGCGAAAGAAGGGGCAGCGCGATGGATGGGATAGTAGGTGGCGGCGTTCACATCGCCCTTGCGGTCGACAGGTTTGCCGAGCACGTTGAAGATGCGCCCCAGCGTGGCAGGGCCCACGGGAACCAGGATGGGCGCGCCCGTGGCACGCACGGCATATCCGCGCTGCAGGCCATCGGTCGAGTCCATCGACACGGTGCGGACCCAGTTCCCGCCCAGGTGTCTCTGCACCTCAAGGACCAAGGGTTCCTGCTCGGGGCGGTCCACCTCGATAGCCTCGAAGAGTTCGGGGACGGCGCCTGCGGGGAATTCCACATCCACCACACCACCCAGGATTTGCACAACACGGCCGGTTGCGTTTGCCATGATTACCTCCAATTATTTCGCGGCGAGCGCTTCCGCGCCGCCCACAATGTCTAGGATGTCGTTGGTGATCGCCTGCTGGCGCACCTTGTTGTAAGCCAGTTGCAGAGCGCCGACCAATTCCTTGGCGTTATCGGTGGCGTTGCGCATGGCGATCATGCGTGCGGCATGTTCGCTGGCCTGCGATTCGAGCACGGCCTGATAGACCTGTAAAGCCGTGAAGCGCGGGATGATCTCGTCGAGGATCTCGCGCTGGTCGGGCTCGTATTCGTATGCCGCGGCGGGACCGTTGTGCGGTTCGAAGTCCACCACACGCCCCTCCCCGCTGCTGACTTCCAGCGGCAGGAGTTTCTTCATCGTGGCGACCTGTCGGCCCATGTTGATGAAGTCGGTGTAGATCAGATAGACCTCATCCACCTCACCCTTGAGGAAATCGTCCACGGCCATACGGCCCACGGCGGAGACGTCCGCAAAGGCGGGCGCGGCGGGCAGATTGCTGAAGTCGGCGATGACCTGTTTGCGGCGGCGAATGAGCAAGTCGCGGCCCTTGCGTCCCACGGCAATGTACTTGACGGGCAGGCGATACTGGTCGAAGCGCTGGGCCACGTAACGGATGACGTTCGTGTTGTACGCGCCTGCCAAACCGCGGTCACCCGTCAGCACGATGACGAGGGCATTCTTGGGGTCGGGACGTTCCGTCAGCAACGGATGCAGGCTGTGGCGTCCGGGCTGGGCCGCCACGTGGGTCAACACCTGCCAGGCCTTGGTCGCGTAGGAGCGGGTCGCCGTCACAGCCTGGACCGCCTTGCGGACCTTGGCCGCGCTGACCGCCTCCAGAGCGCGCGTCACCTGGGAGATGTTCTTGACACTTTTGATGCGAAGACGCATCTCGCGTGCGGATGCCATGGGTTATACCGCCTGCCAGCCAGCGCGGAAGGCATCGAGCGCCTTCATCAAGGCCGCGCGGTTATCGTCTGTGATCATCTTCTTTTCGGTGATGTCCTTGCCGATCTCAGGGTAGGACGCTTCCATGTAACGCATCAAGTCGGCCTGCCACTGGGCCATCTTGTCGGCGGGGACCAGGTCAGCGAAGCCGTTGGTGCCCGCGAAGATCACGATGACCTGGTCGGCCAGCGAAACGGGGGAATATTGCGGCTGCTTGAGGATTTCCTGCATGCGCTGACCGCGGCTGAGCTGCTGTTGCGTGGCCTTGTCGAGGTCGGAGGCCATCAGCGCGAAGGCAGCCAACTCGCGGTAGGCGGCCATGTCGAGGCGCAGACGACCTGCCACCTGCTTCATGGCTTTGGTCTGAGCGTCGCCGCCCACGCGGGAGACGGAAATACCCACGTTCACAGCGGGGCGGATGCCCGCGTTGAAGAGGTTGGATTCGAGGTAGATCTGACCGTCGGTGATGGAGATCACGTTGGTCGGGATGTAAGCCGAGACGTCGCCAAGCAGGGTCTCAATGATGGGCAGCGCGGTGAGCGATCCGCCCGTGCCCTTGACCTTGGCGATCTTATAATTCTCTGCGTCCTTCATTTCCTTGAGAGCTTCCTTGGCCTCATCCTTCGAGAGCGAACCTTGGAAGACCTTGCCGTCCACACCCTCGCTGGCCTCTACCTCGTCAGCGGCATTCTTGCCGACGATGACGTAGTTGTTGGCCAAGCGCGCGGCGCGTTCAAGCAGGCGGGAGTGCAGGTAGAACACGTCGCCAGGATAGGCCTCGCGTCCAGGCGGGCGGCGTAGAAGCAGGGAAACCTGGCGATACGCCCAGGCGTGCTTCGAGAGGTCATCGTAAATGACCAGCGAGTCGCGGCCCGTTTCCATGAACTCTTCGCCGATGGCGCAGCCCGCGTACGGAGCGATGTATTGCAGCGCGGCTGATTCATCCGCCGAAGCCACGACGATGATGGTGTGTTCCATCGCGCCATTCTTCTCAAGGATACCCAGGGTGCGGGCGACAGCGGCCTTCTTCTGACCGATGGCCACGTAGATGCAGACAACGCCCTTGCCCTTCTGGTTGATGATGGTGTCGATGGCGATGGCCGTCTTACCGGTCTGACGGTCGCCGATGATGAGCTCGCGCTGGCCGCGGCCGACGGGGATCATCGCGTCGATGGACTTGATACCGGTCTGGACCGGGGTGTCCACGTCCTGGCGCTGGACCACACCGGGGGCGATGCGCTCAATCGGGCGGAAGCCGGTCGTGGAGATAGGTCCCTTGCCGTCGATTGGTTCGCCGAGGGCGTTGACCACGCGTCCCACCATCGCGTCGCCAACCGGCACCGAGGCGATGCGTCCCGTCCCGCGCACGCTCATGCCTTCCGTAATTTCGGCGTAATCACCCATCACGATTACGCCGACGCTGTCTTTTTCAAGGTTGAATGCAATGCCAATCACCCCATTGGCAAACTGCACAAGTTCCTGCGACTTCACGTTCGCCAGGCCCTGAACACGGGCGATCCCATCGCCAGCCTCCAGTACCGTACCGATATCGCTGACACCAAATTCGGGATTGAATCCTTCAATTTGCTTCTGAAAGTCGCCGGTGATTTGTTTGATCAGGTCCGTCATTTCGCCTCCACGCCGGGGTTTGGGAATTTGCTGCCTTTGGCAGTCTTCATGAACACGGATTTTATGTGCAATAACCCGGATAAGCGTCTTATCCGGGCCCTGCTTTTTATGCGTCTGCCGCTCTCGTGAGCGGGCGTACAAGCGTGCCAATGATACCTGAAACGATACCAGTTGTCCAGTTATAAATCTCGCCGGCATAGAAGAACAGGCCGTCCATTCTTTTAATCGTCCTTTAACCCCTATTCTGGCCTGTTTCCCTTGAAATATGTTCGATTTGTACTATACTTGGCAGCGTTTTAATTCAAAAACACACAGGAGCAACCACCCATGCCTGACCCCGAACAGCCTCCCAGTCGTCGGATGAAACGATACTGGAAAGTGGCCGTCCTTGCCAACATCAAGGATGACAATACGCCCAAACCCGAGGGCGTTCCCCCCGACGCATTTGCCGATTTCGACCACATCGAGACCATCGAACATATCCGTGCGGCCATCGAAACCGATGGACACGAGACCGTCTTTTTACAGGCGGACCGCACCCTCCCCTTTACCCTGCAAGAATCCCAACCCGATATCTGCTTCAACATTGCCGAGGGTCTCGGCGGCGACGCACGCGAAGCCCAGATCCCTGCCCTGCTGGAATTGTTCGGCATCCCCTACACGGGATCGCGCGTGCTGACCAATGGCATCTCCCTCGACAAGACCCTGACCAAGCGCATCTGGCGCGACCGACGCCTGCCCGTGGCCCCGTTTCAGGAGTTCAATCTTGGCGATGAGCCCCTGCGCCCTGAGTTGAAGTTCCCGCTCTTCGTCAAGCCCGCCCGCGAAGGGACAGGCATGGGCGTGGACTTGAAGGCCATCGTCAACAACGAAAAGGAACTGCGCGAGCGCACCCAGTACATCATCAACGTGTACCAACAACCCGCCCTGGTTGAGACCTTCCTGCCGGGCCGCGAGTTCACCGTGGGCATTTTGGGCCGCGCCGACGCCAGGCTCTATTCGCGCAACCCTGAATGGTACGAAAAGGATGGCTTCCATCGCTTCCCCGTCCTCGAACTGGATAGCAGCCGCTCGGTCACGCCCTGGGTGTACAGCCAGGAGGCCAAGTCGAAGGATGTAGGGGCCGACGGCGCGCCCGGGTATTTCTGCCCCGCCGAGATCGACCCTGAGTTGGAAAAGAAACTCAAGCACTTTGCCCTGCGCGCCCACCTACTGCTCAATGCCCTGGACATCTCCCGCACTGACATCCGCCTGGACGAGGAGGGCAATCCGCGCCTGATGGAGATCAACACCCTGCCCGGGCTGACCCCCGATTACAGCGACCTGTGTCTGCAAGCCAAGGCCGAGGGCATCCGCTACGAGGATCTGATCCTCGATATCCTCTACCTCGGTGCAAGCCGCTGGGGGATGTTGGAGCCGCGCGAAGTTCCACACACAAACGGAAAGAAGTAACACCTCAACATAAGGAAACCGCCCCCGTTTGTGGGGCGGTTTTGATTCGATTGATTGCTTTGCTCACGGAATTTGAAGGACCTGACCAGCCGTCAGCGTGGGGGAGGTCAAGCCGTTCATCTGCACGATGACCTGCGGGTCCACATCCCCAAAATAGCAGGCCACCTTGTACACCGTCCACTGTGCGGATGGAACCGTGAATGAGGCAGGATGAGTGTTCAGCGCCCGCGGCGGCGGGAAGGGTTTGCCCGATTGCGGGATGCTCAATGTCATACCGGCCTTGTAGACTGCTCCCGCAGTCGGACTCAAATGATTCAGGGACAGCAATTCGGTGGGGTCCACATTGAAGCGGCGGGCGATGCAATATGGGAACTCCCCCACTTGCAATGTGTAGGTCGCCGGCATGGGAGTCGGCGTGGCGGTGGGGATCAGGGCGGGGTCCAGGGTGGCGGTGGGAAGCGGCGTGTCCGTAAACACGGGCATGGCGGTGATCGCCAAAGGAGTGGAGGCCATCAGGTTCATGGCGAGTTGGGTGGCGGCTGCATCTGGAGTGGGTTTCGTATTGAGATTGCAGCCGCTCAAAAGTCCCATCAGTGCAATCGAGAGGGTGATGAAAACATAGTGGGCCTTGGTCATTCTTGCGCTCCTATCCTCTTGAGAGGTCTGGAAATGAATGCGGTGTTGAAATCCTGAAATGATTATACATGAATCTCCCCTCTTTCCAACCCGGCGGATTTCCATCCAGCCCGTGAAAACAATCACATAATCTCTTCACAATTTAATGACCTTTTCATAACACCCCAAAAATATACTGACAGCATATTTCTTCATCGATGACCCATAGAAAGGGAACCCAATGTCCGTTCAAACGCATCCAAATGTAAAAACCGCCAAACTGAAACTCCCCGCCATCTTCTCGAAACTCTCGAAGAAGGCGATGCTGGGAATTGGAATCGTCCTGCTTGTGGCCGTCGCTGCGGGCGGATTCGCATACTACAAACTGGTCTACCTGGCCGCCCAAACCACCACCACAACCGCCAGCCTGCAGACCACCCGCGTCCGCCAGGGCGACCTGACCATCTATGCCAGCGGCACCGGCACACTGACCTCGGCCAACGAGAACGACCTGGCCTTCAGCACAGGCGGCAAAGTGACCGAGATCAGCGTCAGCGTGGGCGAGAAAGTGGAAGCGGGTCAACTGCTCGCCAAGGTGGACGCCTCCAGCGCCCAAATCGCTTACACGCAGGCCAAACGCACCCTGGCCGAACTGACCTCCCCATCCGCCATCGCCGCCGCACAGATTGCTGTGGCCGACGCTGACGAGGAAGTGGTCAGCGCCCAGAACCATCTCGAATATGTTCTTGGTCCGAACATCCTGTACTGGGAGAATGAAGTCGCCAAGGCTCAGGCTGCTGTGGATGACGCCCAGGCCGCCGCCGACAAAGAACCGAACAATAAGGATTTGCAGACGGCGCTCCAAAAGGCAAAGGACACTCTCTCTTACATGAACGACAAACTCAAGGGTGCCTGGGTCAGCTACGAGGAAATCTACGTCCCCAACCACTTCACCATGAGCGACCGCTCGACGGGACAGAAATACATTGCCGCCCCCACCGACACGGACATCCTCTCTGCCCGCGCGGACCTGGCCGCCGCCAAAGCCGCTGTCCTGGAGGCGCAGTACTACTACAACGCGCTGACGGGGGGCGAGGTCCCAGAAGACGCCACGGGTTCCAGCCTGTCCACGCTCGAACAGGCCAAGCTCGACCTGGAGTCCGCGCAGGACGATCTGGACGGGACCGAGATTTACGCTCCCTTTGCGGGCACCATCATGTCGATTGACACCAGCGTCGGTGACAGCGCCAGCAGCGGCTCGACCGTCATCACCATCGCGGACCTCGACCAGCCGTACCTCGAAGTCTATCTCGACGAATCCGATTGGGCTAACGTGGCCGTCGGTTACGACTGCGATGTGATCTTCGACATCCTGCCTGACAAGACCTACACGGGAACCGTCACCCAGGTGGATCCAGGCCTTTACACGGAATCAGGCACCTCGGTCGTGCGGGCCATCGTCAAGCTGACGAATCTCAATGAAAGCAGCTTCAACCTTCCGCTGGGCACCACCGCTTCGGTGGACGTGATCGGTGGCGAAGCCAAGAATGCCATGCTCGTCCCGCTCGAAGCCCTGCACAAGGCAGGCGACGCCTACACCGTCTTCGTCATGGAGAATGGCACCCCCACCTTGAAGGTCGTGGAAGTGGGCATCCAGGACCTGCTGTACGCCGAGATCAAATCGGGCCTCAACCCTGGTGACACGGTCACCACTGGAACGACAGAGACAAAATGAGCGCAACCATCATCGAAACCGTTGACATCACCAAGATCTACGGCATGGGTGATATCAGCGTGGCGGCCCTGAACGGGATCAACCTGAAGATCGAAGCAGGCGAGTTTGTCGCCATCATGGGACCGTCAGGATCGGGCAAAAGCACGCTGATGCACATCCTCGGCTGCCTGTCCCAACCTAGTTCGGGACAATACATCTTGGACGGTGAAGACGTCAGCCACCTCGACAAGGCTCAACTGGCCGCCGTCCGCAACCGCAAGATCGGATTCATCTTCCAGGCCTATAACCTGCTGGCGCGCACCAGCGCCCTGCGCAACGTGACCCTGCCCCTGCTCTACAATCACGTCGACGCCAAACTCTCGGTGGAGGACGGCGACCAAAAGGCGCGTGCCATGCTCGAACTGGTGGGCCTCGGTGAACGAGTCAACCACCAGCCGCACGAACTCTCGGGCGGACAGCAGCAGCGCGTGGCCATCGCCCGCGCATTGATCAACGACCCGGTCATGGTCATCGCCGACGAGCCGACAGGCAACCTCGACAGTCGCTCGGGCGAGGAGATCATGAACCTGCTGCACAAACTGCATGGGCAAGGCACCACCATCGTGATGGTGACACACGACCCAAAGATCGCCACCCACACGCAGCGCACCATCGTCCTCAAAGACGGCGTGATCGATACCATCAACCACAACGGGCAGCATCATCCCGCTGCTGAGGTGCAACATGAAGCCGCTTGAAGCCATCCGCATTGCATGGGAAGCCATTCTTAAGAACAAGGTCCGCTCGCTGCTGACCATGCTGGGCATCATCATCGGTGTGGCGGCGGTCATCATCATGGTCGCCATCAGCGCGGGCACCGAAGCCACCATCCAGGACCAGATTACCAGCCTCGGCTCGAACCTGGTCTTTGTCCAGGGCGCGATGACGCGCGGTGGGCCCGGTCAGGCCCCCACGGGTGGACTCGTCTACGACGATGCGGCCGCCATCCAGGATGGCGTGAGCGGTGTCAAGGCTGTGGTGGTGGAGCAGAACTCCAGCGAGACGGTCAAGGCGGGCGACGTGACGCTCGAAGACGTGGAAATCCTCGGCACGACCACGGGTTTCCCATCGGTGCGCGACATGGACATTTCCGAAGGCCGTTACTTTACCGAGCAGGAGATCGAACGCAAGACCAAGGTCGCCATTCTCGGCTACGACGTTGCCCAGGAACTCTTTGGCGACGCCAGCCCGGTCGGTGAGTACATCAAAGTCGGCAACACACAGATTGCGATCATCGGCGTCTTCAAGGAAAAGGGCCTGGTGGGCAATACCGACTTCGACTCGCGCATCTACATGCCGATCAGCGTCGTGTTCCAGAAGTTCACACCCTCGATGTTCGCCCGCTTCATGGGTGACAGCGTGCGCATGATCTACGTGGAAGTGGAAGACGGTGTGAACCAGGACACGGTCATCGCGGGCATCGAACGCCTGCTTGTCAAACGTCACGACGTCACCACCGACACCGAAGACTTCACCATCACCACCCAGCAGGACATCATCAGCACGCGAGAGTCCACCACGGCGGCCTTCCGTTCGCTGCTGGCCTGGGTGGCAGGCGTCTCGTTGATCGTGGGCGGCATCGGCATTATGAACATCATGCTGGTGTCGGTCACCGAACGCACACGCGAGATCGGCATCCGCCAGGCCGTGGGCGCCACCCCCGCCGACATCCGCCTGCAATTCCTGACCGAGGCGCTCATGCTGAGCGTGGTCGGTGGATTGATCGGCACGTTGGTGGGCATCAGCGGCGCATACATCTTCGGCGCGTTGAGCGACATGCGCACCGTGATCCAGGCCTCGTCCATTTTGCTGGCCTTCGGTTCTGCCGCGGCAGTAGGCGCCTTCTTCGGCTACTACCCCGCCAACCAGGCCGCCCAACTCGACCCCATCGAGGCGTTGAGATACGAATAAAAATCCGCGCTGAGCGGAGTGAGCCGCCAGGCGAACGCAGTCGAAGCGCAAGTGAGTTGAAAACTCGTCCTTCGACTGCGCCGCGAAAAACACGCGGCTCCGCTCAAGACGAAGAATATCAAGGACATAAATGAAAAGACTCTTCATCATTACCACCCTGTTGACTCTCCTGCTGACGGCCTGCGGCGCGGCCGCTCCGACCGAGCAGGCTGTCTCCGCACAAGACGCCACGGCCATCGCCCAACTCGTCTCCACCCAACTCGCCCAGCAGACGGAATCCGCCCCGACGCAGGTTCCTTCCGTCCGGGCAGGGACGACCACCTCTGCCCTGAACACTGATTACACCGACGCGGTCAGCGTGGCCGAGCAACTGCTGACAGGCACGTTCATGCTGGCCGACACGAATCTCTCCCTGACAGGCGAACAGACCGCGCAACTCATTCCGTTGTGGACTTCATTAAAAG
>CALFXA010000159.1 GCA_937928015.1 uncultured Anaerolineales bacterium
GCGAACTGCATCGGGAAGGCCACGTTCTCCCAGGCGGACATGCTTTGCACCAGGTTGAAGGATTGGAAGATGAATCCCATCTTGTCGCGGAGGAAGATCGCCAGGCGATTCTCATCCATCGTGTCGAGACGCTGACCATCCACCCAGATCTCGCCGCCTGAAGGACGGTCCAGGCCGCCCAACAGGTAGAGCAGGCTGCTCTTACCCGAGCCCGAAGGCCCCATCACCACGGTGAAGGTGTGCGGCTCAATGTCAATATCCACGCCATCCAGGGCGCGGACGGTGGTGCCGCCCATCTGATAGTGACGGGTCAGGCCCGCCACGCGGATCAATGGTTCAGTCATAAGTTAGAAGAAGGGCCGCTGGATGGCCGTCCCGCTCAGGCTGGAGGTCAACGTCCCCAAGCCCGACCAGGCCGCCAGGATCAGTCCCAGTACGATCAACACCCCCAGGATCGCCTTTCCCTGAGAGAGGTTATCCACCAGGAAGAAGCCCATCATCAGCAGGAGCATCTGCCAGACGAGGAAAATGTCCACGTGGGAGAGAAGCTGAGACAGGAAGCCTGCCCCCGTCGCAAAGCCAGAAAGCCCAGGGCTGGCAATTGGGTGTTGGACCGCCAACATGAAGATCACACGCAGGACGTCGCGCAGGGCGAACGGGAGCGCCGTCCAGGCTGCCAGGCTCAACGCGCCACTCATCGTGCCGCGCCCACCCAGCAGCGTGGACGCCAGGTGCATCAGTCCGCCCAATGCCAGCCAGCCCAGCCAAAGCGAGACCAGGGAACCGACCAGAGGGATGATGTATACAAAAGTTGGACCAGACATGGCTTGCTGGGCCGAGAAATAATTCTGCTGCATCTCGGGGGTCCAGTATTGGAAGTCGGGCGGCATGGCCGCGGTCCCCATCTGGGCGGCACGCGCGGTCAGGAAACCACTCACGAGCACCACCAGCAGGGTCGTGACGCTCAGGATGAGCATCGGCGTCTGCCAGGCGGGCTGCCCCTCGGCTGCGATCCGCTCGAATAATCCGCGGGGACGCAGGAACAGGGCCAGGATTTGGGAAAAATCGAAACGTTTTTTGGGTGTTGGAAGTTTGGAAGCTTCTGCCATAGAGAAAACCTTCACAATTTTGCCATTCTAACATGCTTCTAGGCCAACCCCTTAAACGCCGAATCGGTCGGGATAGTTCCCAACCGATTCGAAATTCGTCCAGGCAAATTGCCGCTCAGTTCAGATCAAACAGGTCTTTTTTCGCGTGAAACTCTGGACCGACGGGCGGATAAGCGCGCATAAAGGTCTCGATTCCGTCGAACATGCGGAAGAAGGTGCCGACAAAGCCACGCCGCATCTGTCCGCCGCCCTGACTGGCGTGACAGGCGCTGGCCTGTTCCTTACGCCCGGTCACGGACTTGTAGTCGATGCGCGCGTGGACGGGGAAGTCCACTTCGGCCAGCGAGACCAGGTCGATGTCGCCATTGCGACCCCACTTGCGTGGATCCTTGCCAAACAGACGCAGCAGACGCACACCGAACTTGAACAGTCCGCGCGGAATGGTGTGATAGTACAACGCCGACGGCTGGTACGGAGCGCCCGCCTCGGGATGGTAGGAGGCATCCGCGGCCTTCTCGAAGGCCAACACGGTCGCATTGTGGATGTGGATGTGGTCGGGATGACGGTATCCGCCGATGGGGTCGAAGGTCAACACCACATCGGGCTTCAACTCACGGATGTGACGCACCACCTTGGCGGCCACCTCCTCGATAGGATGATTGATCTGCGCGTCGGGGTGCTGATTGTCCACCATGCCAGGCATGCCCGAGTCGCGGTAGCCGAGGAAGAAGACATCCTTCAAACCGAGATGCCCCGCCGCGCAACGCAGTTCGCCCTCGCGCAGTTCGGCGATGGTCGTAAAGCCTTTCAGGTGTTCGTCGTCTACCGTGCCCGCCTCGCCGCGCGTGGCGCAAGCCAGGTACACATCCGCACCGCGGGAGGCATATAACGCCAGCGTACCGCCCATGCCAAAGGATTCGTCGTCGGGATGGGCCAGCACGGCCAGGATGGTTCTTTTCTCATTCATGTTGTCATTCCTCTCGTAGATAAGTTCACTTCGTTTTTGGACAACCCCTAAGAATACCCTCTTACGGAGAATGCCAGCCCGTTTGGTATACTTACGCCAGTCGCGCACGAAGAACGTTTCCTTCGTGCGTTTGATTTTTCGCCAAGGAGACCCCCATGAAATTCGAGACTCTCGCCATCCACGCAGGTCAGGAACCCGACCCAAACAACGGCGCCGTGATGACGCCCATTTATCAAACCTCCACCTACGCCCAGGACGGGATCGGCAAGCCGCGCCAGGGGTATGAGTACTCGCGCACGCTCAATCCCACCCGCAAGGCCTTGCAGGATTGCCTAGCCGAACTCGAAGGCGGGACCTGGGGCCTGGCCTTCTCCTCGGGCATGGCCGCCACCGATACGGTGCTGCGCCTGCTCGCCAGTGGCGATCACGTCGTGGCGGGCAATGACGTCTATGGCGGCACCTTCCGCCTGTTCGACAAGGTCCTGCGCCGCTTCGGCCTGGACTTTACTTTCTCCGACACGACCGATCCCGAGAATCTGGCCGAGGCGCTGACCTCGTCCACGCGGGTCGTCTGGCTGGAGACGCCCACCAACCCGCTGTTGGCGGTCTCGGACATCTGCGCCGTGGCCGAGGTGGTCCAGTCCCATCCCAACAAGCCGCTGCTCGTGGTGGATAACACCTTCGCCACGCCCTATCTGCAACGCCCGCTCGAACTGGGCGCGGACCTGGTGGTCCACTCGACGACCAAGTATCTGGGCGGCCACTCGGACGTGGTCGGCGGCGCGGTCGTTGGCAAGGATGCGGAATTGGGCGCGAAGCTGGCTTATCTGCAAAATGCCATCGGCGCCGTGCCTGGACCGATGGACTGCTTCCTGACCCTGCGCGGAATCAAAACCCTGCCCGTGCGCATGGACCGTCATGCCGCCAACGCCGAACGCATCGCAGCCTACCTGCGCGAACACGCCAAGGTCGGGCGGTTGATCTATCCGTTTGATGGCAGCCACCCCCAGGTCCAGACCGCGAAGCGGCAGATGCGCAACGGCGGCGGGATGATCTCCTTCATCCTGAAAGGCGGACGCGAAGCCGCCGTCCGCGTGGCCGAAGCCACCCGATTGTTCACGCTGGCTGAGTCGCTGGGCGGCGTCGAGTCGCTGATCGAGGTCCCCGCCGCGATGACCCATCTCTCCACCCAGGGCTCGCAACTGGAAGTGGACCCTGGCCTGGTGCGGCTTTCAGTCGGCATCGAAAACATCGACGATTTGTTGGCAGATTTGAAACAAGCGCTGGACAAGGCTTAAAAGCGAACCGCCGCCCGACTGGGCGGCGGTTTTATTTACATCACATGAATTGCAACAAGCGTGACGTCATCATCCTGGCTGGCCGCCTGCTGATAGTCGCGCAGGGTTTCGAGCAAGTGATCGCACACTCGTTGGGCAGAGAGACCTGCCAGGCCCGCCAGCGTGGACTTGATACGCTCGATGCCAAAGGCCTCGCCCTGCGGGTTGCGGCAATCGGTGAGGCCGTCGGTGTAGAGTAATAGCGTGGAACCAGGCGGCAGGTGGATGCTGCGCTCGTCGATGGTGATGGTATCCCACATGCCCAAAGACATGCCTGAGCCGTACGGCAGGCGTTGCACCTGACCGTCGGCGGTGAGCAGGAGGGGCGTCTCGTGACCCGCGCGGGCGTAGGTGAACTCGCTGGTGCGGTCATCCAGCAAACCATACAAGGCCGTGACAAACTGCGTGGACTTCTCCAGCCGCGTGATGTGGCCGTTGACCAGTCGCATGACCTCGCCGGGGATCAATCCCGTATCGGCCTCGGCCATGATCAGCGCGTGGGTCCGCGCCATGAAGAGCGCCGACGGCACGCCCTTGTCGGAGACATCGCCGATCAGCACACCCATCTTATGTTCGACCACGGGGAAAATATCGTAGAAATCACCACCCACCTGACGAGCGGGCAGGATGCGCGCGCCGAAATCATAACCCGCCAAATACGGGAGCGCGTCGGGCAGAATGCTGAACTGAATCTCGGCCGCCACTTGAAGCTCGCGTTCGAGGCGTTCCTTCTCCACCAACTGGGCCTGAGCAGCCTTGAGCTCGTCATAGGCCTGCTGAAGCTGACGGTTCTTCTCGGTCAGGTCACGGAAGGTGGCGGTGTTAGTGGCGTCCAGGCGCTGGCTGAGGACGTGCAGCATCGAAGCCGACAAAGCGGGGTACCGCGTGGTCAGGTCGGCAAATTGAGTGCGGCTGAGCGAGAGCAGCACGGAAGGCGTCTCGGCGCGCACGCTGGCGGTGCGGTGTCCGCCAGGGACGATGAGACTCATCTCGCCCAGATATTCGCCCTCGCGCAGGATATTCAAGATCAACTCGTCGGGCTTGCCCTCGCCCATCAAAACCTGCAATTGCCCCTTGACCACCACGTACAGATGCTCGCCTGGGTCCCCCTCACGGAACAGAAGTTCCCCCGCCTTCAGATCGCGGATTTCCAACGCGGCCACCAGTTGGTCGAGTTCCTTGTCGGGTAGATCGGCAAACAACGGGATGCGAGCCAGCAGACTTTTCATAACGACACTCCGATACCGAATAAAAGGTTCAGAAGAAACGGGCGTACAGGTTAATTCATCCGCGCAAGTCCATCACTTCCCTGCCCTCCAGTTTGTCCTGAATACGGTTCACGACGGTTTCGAGATGCCCCGTCTGGTGAACGAAGTCCAGGTCGTCGGTGCGGATGGTCAGCACGGGACACAGGTCGAAGGCGGCCAGCCACTCGTCGTAGAAGGTGTCGAGCAGGGCCAGGTAGTCGGCCGAGATACCCGTCTCCATGTTACGGGCGCGACGTCGGATGCGGTCCATCAACACGTTGACGGGGGCCTTGAGGTAAATCAACAGGTCGGGGCGCGGCAAGCCCTCCATCACCTGGTCGAACAGTCGGCGGTAGGACAGGTAATCGCGCTCGGAAAGGTTTCCCATGTGATGCAGCGCGCGCGCAAAGATGTGCGCATCCTCGTAGATGCTGCGGTCGAGGATGGAGGAACGCGCGTCGCGCGCCGCCTCCAGATATTGCTCGGCGCGATGGCCGAGGAAGAAGATTTGCAAATGAAAGGCCCAGGCGTGCATGTCCGCGTAGAAATCGGACAGGTAGGGATTGTCCATCACCGACTCGTATCCCGTCCACCAGCCGAGTCGGGCTCCGATCCGCTCCGTGAGCGAAGTCTTGCCCGCCCCGATGTTGCCTGCCACCAATACCAGATGTTTTGCCATTGAGAATCCTCGGAAATTGTTTCAGTAAGTATAGCAGAAAAGACAATCCAAAGAATCACCCAAAGAGAGGGAACTTCCGTGTTTGACTTTTCACGAGTGCGGGTATAATTCTGGTATCTCATTCAAGGATGTCACAATGCTGAAAATTCGCGACGCCTCAGGCTGGACCATGTTTATCTTCGGTGCGCTGGCTCTCCTGCTCGGACTGGTTGGTCTGATCCGCCCCGAGATTCTACTCTCCCTCCTGGGGTTCACCGTTGTGGACCGCGCGGCACGCGCCGCGGGAGATTACACCCTGGCGTTCATGATGGCCTCTTCGATGGCCTCTTTCAACATGGGCGTGTATTACATTCTGGCTGTCATGAACGATGTCAAGAAATTCTACGGCTGGACCGTCCCGTTCCGCCTGCTGACCTTCACCACCTTTACGGTGGTGGCCCTCTCTGGCGTCGCACCCATCCGCTTCATCGGCGTGGGCCTCTGGGAGGGGCTGGGAGCAGTTGCAACAGGTATAGCGCTGTACCTTGAACAGCGCGGAAAGAAATAGGGCACATGCGCTCCAAGTGGATCGAATACAAGGGCAAAAAGATTTTCTACCAGGATTTCCAGGGATTGTTCTATAACAGCGACGCCGTCAAAACCGAGCTGAACGAGGTCCAGGAAATCGTAGTCACCGAACCGAATGATTCGGTGTTGGTCCTGACCGACTTGCGCGACACCCAGATCGGCGGCGACGTGCTCTCGGCCATGAACACCGCCTCGACCCGCACCAAGGACCACGTCCACAAGACGGCCGTCCTCGGCGTGACAGGCGTCAAGCGCACCCTGGGCGACATGCTCTCCCGCATGACGGGCCAGCCGCTGATGTACTTCGACAACGAGACCGATGCCAAGGAATGGTTGATAAAGGAATAGAATAAAATCGGCCCGAACCAGTTGGTTCGGGCCGATTTTTGATCTGGGGGACTAGAAAACTTCCAGGATTCCGCGCCGCTTGGCGATGAACTCGAACCACGAGAACAAAACGTAGCCAATCAGACCATAGATCAGGCCCACCCCCAACTCGGTCCACAACAACGGGGCAACATCCGCCAGGGGCGCGCCGCCTACCAGCAAACGGGCGGCGGCGATTCCGCGTGTGAGTGGCAGGGCGTACGAAATGGCCTGCATCCAGTTGGGGAGTTCGGCAATCGGAACGTTCGCGCCCGAAAAGATCAGCAGCAGGAAATACACAAAACTATTCACGAACATTACGTTGACTGTGATCAAGCTCAGGCAGCCCATCAGCAGCCCCAGCCCGCAGGTGCTGACGGTGGTCACGGCAATGGTCAGGGCCAGCGCAGGCAGGTCGGTGTGCGAGAGGTCCAGGCCGAGCAGGATCACGCCCCAGGCAAAGGCGATGACCACGCCCAACATCCCATCCAGGATGTGCATAAAGGCTCGCCCAAAGAAGGTCACCAGGCGGTTGGCGGGCGTCCCGAACAAATACGGCAGCGTACCCGTCTCGCGCTCGCCGCCCACGCTCATGGTCACGCCGAAGATGCCGCTAACCGCCGTAATCTGAATGGCGTTGCCGATGATGTAGAAGCCCGCGTTGGAGGCACTGGTGGCGAAGGTGCCAAGGAACACAAAAAAGAACATCTGCGCCAACGGCATGAAGACCTTGGAGGCCACATACTGCGCGGGCCGAAGCCAGTGGAACAACGCCCGATACGAAAGCAGGGTTCCCTGCCAGAACAGCCGAAGATTACTCGAAAGGACACGCATGGATTACTCCATTCCCAGAGTGGCGTCGGCGCGCGCCTTGTACAGCATCAACTTGAACAGACGCGAGGCAACCAGCAGGTCGATCAGCGAGAACAGAACCATCATGCCCCAGGCGAAGAAAATCTCGTTCGGGGCGGTGCCGACTGTCGTTGCGCCGTGCAGAGACACGGCCGCCCAATATGGCGGGAGCAGGTACGAGATGGGCGTGGTCCAGCCAGGCAGGAGCGCGATCGGGAAGAGGAATCCGCACAACAAATAGACGGGGAATTCCATTGCGTTCTGCCAGGCGCGTACACCAGGGTTCATCACGAAGACAGGCGCGATAATCAGGCCAAAGCTGATGAAGGCAAATACACTGAGTGCCAGCGAGACAGCGAAATACCACGGCTGGACAATGGTCAGATCGTAGCCGAAGAAGAAGGCCGCCACGATGTAACCCAGCACCATCGAGAGCAGGGACTGGATGACGTTGGCCAGGTTCTTGCCGAAGATGATCACCTCGAACGGAGTGGGAATCGCCACCAGCGGTTCGAGCGTCCCGCTCCAACGCTCGGCGTTGATGCTGTTGCCCGAGATAAACAGCAGGCTGGACCAGAGTCCCGTCAGCCCCGAGCCGACCACCACAAAAATGGCGTAGTCGGGGCCCTTACCCTTGAGCATCCACAAGGCCAGCAAGGCGATGATGATGGGTTGGAACAGCACCGTGAAGATGATGAAGCCGTCCATCAATTGCTGGCGAATGGTCATCTCGGCCACAATCAGGATCGTGCGCCAGTATTTGAACAGCACGCGGACGTTCATGCCTTACCCCCTACCAGGCGGACGTAGGCGTCCTCCAGGGTCGGCTCGCGCACGATGACCCGTCCCAGGCGTTGACCGTCGAGGGCGGCCAGAATGTCGGGTACGGCCTCGGCCCCGCGGCGAGTCTGGACCAACAACATCTGGCGCTGGTCCGACTCTTCCACCGCCAGCGAGTCGACAAACGGCAGCGAGCGGACCTTCGCCAGGGTGTCCTCGTGCGCGCCGAAGGTCTCCACCTCCACCACCGACAGGTCGGAGACGTGCTGCTTGAGTCCGCCTGGGGTGTCGAGGGCGATGATGCGTCCCTGGTTGATGACGGCGATACGGTCACACAGCGCGTCAGCCTCGTACATGTAATGCGTGGTCAGCAGGATGGTCTTCTTCTCGGATTGCAGGTTGAGGATCACCTGTCGGAAGTCGCGGGCGCCCACGGGGTCCAGGCCCAGGGTCGGCTCGTCGAGGAAGAGCACGTCGGGGTCGTGCAACAAAGTGCGGGCCACGTGCAGGCGCTGCTTCATTCCGCGCGAATAGCCGCCGTCGTATTCGTCGCCGCGCCCCTTCAAGCCGACCATCTCCAACAGGTACGGGATGCGCTTCTTCGACACGTCGGGGTCCACGCTGTACAGGCTGGCGAAGTAGCGCAGGTTGTCGATGCCCGAGAGGCGCCAGTAGAGTCCGCGCTCGCCGCCGAAGATAAAGCCGATGCGTTTGCGGACCTGGTCGGCCTGTTTGACCACGTCGAACCCCATGACGGAGGCCGACCCCGAGGTCGGGATGAGGAGCGTAGTCAACATCTTGACGGTGGTGGTCTTGCCCGCGCCGTTCGGCCCGAGCAGCCCAAATAACTCCCCTTCCTGGATCCCCAGGGAAACATCCTCCACGGCGCGGACTTCCTTGCTGGTGCGCTTGATCACGCCGGTATGCGTCTTGAAGACGCGCTGTAAATGATTGACTTCGATCGCGTTCATTCATCCTCGCGAATTAAGGTTATGTGCACAGGGGCAGGCGATGAGTCTATCATAATTTACCGTCTCGCCGAAAAACAACCCCGTGTAGGAGAGTCGTCGGGTAGTTGCTTATGAATTTTCGAGTAAAATGGGACGCTTAGCTAAGCCCTATCAACTGGCTACGCGAAAGGAAAATATGCAAACCAAATCCCTTCCCTTGATTCTGATCCTGCTGACTGCTTTGATGCTGAGTGCCTGTGGAAGCAGCAAAGCTGAGGAAACTCCCACCTTGAGCGTGGAGGATCTTCAAACTGCCGCCGTCGCGACCTTCCAGGTGGTCCAAACCCAAACGGCACTGGCTGCCCCGACGATGACTCCGCCCGCTTCACCGACCGTCACCCCTACTCTTTCCCTGCTCCCCACCCTGCCGCTCAGCACTCAGGCTGTCAACACGCCTGTAGTAGCCACCACGGCTTCGTGCAACAAATTGCTATATGTCTCGGATGTGACCGTGCCCGACAACACTGCGGTCACCCCCGGGCAGACCTTCACCAAGACCTGGCGCGTGCAGAACTCGGGGAGTTGCGCCTGGGCCGTGGGCTACAAGCTCAGCCTGGTTGGCGGGGACGCCCTGGGCGGCCAGACCGTGACCCTGACCACCTCCGTCGCGGCGGGCTCCAGCTACGACATCTCGGTCCCGATGACGGCACCGTCCAAGGCGGGCAAACTGACGGGTAGCTGGCGCATGTCCGATGCGGCGGGTGTCTACTTCGGCGACACGCTGACCGTGGTGGTGGTCGTCGGTGGTAGTACAGCCACACCCACTACTCCCACAGCCTATCCGTAATCGTCTTCTCAAACAAAAAAAACGACAGATGAGACAAAATCTCATCCGTCGTTTTTTTGATTATAAGGAAAATTACGCTCGTGGCTACACCAGCCTGTTAAATGCTTCAGCCAGGGTGAGGGGGGCACCCTGGCTGAAGCGTCCATATTTTCGCACAGGTTTCGGAATTTGGCAAGGGGGAATTTCCGAATCTGAGAAGATGCTTATATTCACGTGACGGGACGGTTCTCCTCGTCGTCCTCCCAATGTGCGGGATTGGTCTCGATGTAACGCCAGATGCTGTCCATCTCGCGGTCATTGCGGATGATATGCTCATAATAATTTCGCTGCCAGATGGCAGTGGCATTGTGTTGGCGTCCGATTGTGCGGGTGACCGCAGCCTTGTACGTGCGAATAATTGTCGGCAATGACCCAACGGTCGGTTTTCCGAATCGCTCAACCGTGGGGGCGCGATATATCGCGCCCCCACGGTTATCATGAATCACAACAATCCCATGCACGTGATTGGGCATGACGATATGCGCGCCCAATTCCACGGACGGAAAATGGGCGGGAACGGCCCGCCAGCATTCATCCGCGATAACGCCAAAATCGGACAGTGTCATTTCACCATTTTTGATTTCGCCAAACAGGCAATCCCGCTGATAGGTGACCATCGTGACGAAATATGCGCCAGGTTGGGTGTAATCGTATCCGCGCAAGCGAATAGATTTACGATGATGGACAGCGGGGTCAAATTTGGGCATGGCGTTTACGTTGGGGCGCGGGTTGGGGCACGACATGTCGTGCCCCAACAAAATCATCCAATTTTATCGGGAATATTCGGCTGCCAGGCGTCGTAGTGATGTTTGCACAGCCAGCGGTAATCGCCCGTATAGGTGGCGACACGGTGCAGACCGAGGCTGGCCTGGGTGGGATCGACTTCGTTGAGGAAACGATGCAGGGCGAGGATTCCCGAGCGTTCAGGTTCACTGAGCATGTGACCTGAGCCCATGCTACGGTCAGAGGCTTTGATTTCAGCGGGGAGCTTGTCGATAATCGCTTTTCCCAAGTCAAGGCAGTCTTTCCAAGGGTCGGGCGTTTTTGGACCTTTCACCACATTAATCGCAGGCGAAATCATCGGAGCAACAGTTTTCAACACACCCAACGCAAAACTTGCATACGGAGCGATTTTGACAACCCAATCCTGTGGTTGGTCGATCTGATAAACACCTTTCCCAGCGTCCATGACAGGGTGTGGATGCCCTTCGTGTTCACACCACAATTGAAGTTCCATTGGCCGCATAAAGAGCTGTTGCAGTGGAATGTTGGTTTCGCGGGCACGGAATGTGAACAGGCGTGGCCCACTTTTTGCCTCGTCGGCGATCGCGTGCAGGGTTCTCATAAAATAGTCTGCAATACGGCTATCCAGGCCATCGAGTTTTTCGTTAATCTCTCGTAGCTGAACATCAACTGGACGTTCTTCAAAGCCCATCAACAGTTCAGTGATGGAATGCCTTTTAGAGCAAATTTGACAGCGAGTGGTCGTATCGCCTTCTGCCAGCCATTGACGCAGGGAGTGAATTGGAAAGCGACCTTTGCAAGGCTGTCCATCTTTGATTTCGGAACATGGAACAGCAAAAAGATAGCGCCCCTGCAACCCAGGCCAATTATCGGTGATGAGCTTTTCCAACGTGGAGTGAATCACATTCATAAAATGCTCGGGCCATGCGGCTTGAGTATAGACATGAAACTCACGATCTCGTTTTTCAATCATAGCGGTGCCGTGCGTGCCGTGACTGAGGAACATGCCTTTTTGCCAGTGGAGGCTGTGCGCGTTGACTGGATAAGCGTAATCATGCGTGCGGACAATCATCCACGGGACGAGACCAGGCGGGTCTTCTTCCATCGAGCAGACCATGGCAATGCGGCGTTGATCTTTCGGCGGTTCCTGTTCTGGCAGCCAGGGTAATTCGGGACGCACTTGCGGAACATGTTGCGCGACGAGACTCGCCTTGCCATCCGTCAGGCGGTAGCAGACATCGTACTTTTCCATGAGACGCAGGAAGAATGGATAGACGTTCGGGTCGTAGCGCGGTTCGCCTTCGAAGGCATGGTCACGCCAGACCTGGGTCAAATGTCCGTCGGGCAGGATGCCTTCGTGTTCGGCGGTGGCGCGGTCTTCGAGCACGAAGCCGATGGCTTTGGTGAGCCATTGCGGTTTGAGCACCACATCGTCGCGCAGGTTTTCATCATCGCTGTAGTGGACAATGTAGCCGAGGTCGTGCATGAGGTGGGCGAGGGTGTCGGCGTCGAGTTGGCTCAAGCCGTGTGCGGCGCAGGTTCCGCTAAAGGCGGCGAAAGAGATGCGCGGCTCGTCGCGGGCGAGCAGTTCATCGCGGGCGGCTTTCCAATCGTTATTGAAGAGCATGCCCATTTGTTCCAGTCCAGCCGCGTGTTTGGCGATGGCGCGTTTCAATTCTGCGATGCCCGTCATCTCGCCTGTAGCGGGGTCGGGGACGAGGCTGTCCACTTCGTAAAAGCCGACAATCATCGCGCCGTATTGCTGTTGGAGGACGGGCTGGTCAATGCGCGCGATGCGCTCGCCCGTTTTGCAGTGCGTGGAGACGATGAGGACGCGCGCTTCGTCGCCCACCCGCAGGCGGATCATGTTCAGCCAATCTTCCACCTGGCATTGTTGGACGCCGCGGCGCGGCTCCCAGACCAGCAGGTAGAGCGAACGGCGGCTGAAGAAGAATTGGTGCGTGACG
>CALFXA010000160.1 GCA_937928015.1 uncultured Anaerolineales bacterium
CGTCACGCCGATATAGAAATTCAGGGACATGGCTTTCTGTGCGGTTTCGAGCGTACCGTTGAAGGAGTGCAGCACCCCGGGCCGTTCGGCCAGCGGATGCCCCGCCGCGACCAGGTCCGCGTGCCAGGCGGAGAGGATGTCGAGCAGGTCGGCGGAGGCGGGCCCCACCCAGGCATCGTCGGTTTCGCGCATGTGGACGACGACGGGCAGGCCGACTTCCTTCGCCAGGGCCAGTTGCGCTTGGAAAACCTTGCGCTGACGAGCCTGCTGGTCCGCTTCCTTGACCCAGTAATAGTCCAGGCCGATCTCTCCGATGGCGACGATTTTTCCCTCACCCTTCCCTCTCCCAGAGGGTGAGGGCGTAATGAGGTTTCGCAGATTCTCGACAGAGGATTCATCCCAGGTGTCGAGGTCGGTGGGATGGAAGCCGACCGCGGCGTAAATCATGGGGTAAGACGCGGCCAATTCAACGGCGGCCAGGCTGGAGGTCCAGTGCAGGGCGGGGATGAGGATGCGCGTCAAGCCCGCGTCCACCGCACGCTGGATCACGGCTTCACGGTCCTCATCGAATTTATTGTAGTCGAGATGGCAGTGGGTGTCGGTCAGGTTCATGGGCAAGGCAGGCGCATTATATCAGACGGGCGCGGACAAAAAACACCGCCAGAGATGTCCCTGGCGGTGTGGCATAGTGTGGGGATTTACTTGATGCCTGCGACCTTGAGGCCGTCTTGCAAAATGGCCTGGACCTTGTCCTGGTGACGGGTTTCGCAGTAGACGCGCATGATCGGCTCGGTACCGCTAAAGCGGATCAGCATCCAGCCGCCGTCTTCGAGCTTGAATTGGAAGCCGTCCACGGTGATTAGGTCGGTGACCTTGAGGCCGCCCAAGGTGGCGGGCTTGGCGTCGAGGATCATCTTCTCGCGGGCCGAGCGGTCGCCGCTGAAAGCCGAGTCGACGCGGTCGTAGAAGTATTCGCCGCCGACCTTGGCGAATAGGTCCTTGAGCAGTTCGGTCGGCTTCTTGCCGGTCTTGACCATGAAGTCGAGCATGTACAGACCGCCCAAGATGCCGTCGCGTTCGGGGACGTTGCCGCGGAAGGCGTAGCCGCCGCTTTCCTCGCCGCCGATCAGGGCGTTCGTCTCGGTCATCTTGGGGGCCACGTACTTGAAGCCCACGCCCGTCTCATGGACGGGCACGCCGTAGAGTTCGCCCAGTTTGTTCAACATGCCCGTGGTCGAGAGGGTCTTGACGATGTCGCCGCGCTCGCCGCGGACCTCAAGCAGATAATAGGCCAGCAGGGCGTAGACGCGCAACTGATTGATGAATTCGCCATTCTCGTCGCCGACGCCGCAGCGGTCGGCATCGCCGTCGGTAATGAGCAGCACATCGGCCTTGTTGTCGACTGTGGTCTTGAGGCCCACATCGATGTTGGGGCGGATCGGCTCGGGGCGTTTCATCTCGGGGAAGGAAGGGTTGCGTGTGTTGTGGATCTCGATGACTTTGGTCTTGCCGCCTTCGAGCAGACGGGTGAACCAGCCCGCGCCGTTGCCCCACATCGCGTCCACGACGACAGTCAAGCCCGCGTCCTTGATGGGTTGCAGGTCGATCAGGCCGTCGCGGGTGAGGTGCTCGATGTAGGGTGTGGCCGCGTCGAACTTGACGATCTCGCCCGCAGCTTCGGCCTCTTTGTAGGCTTTGCGCTTGACGTCCTTGACGTCATCGGGGATGCTGCTTTCGATCTGAAGCAGACCCTCGGGGTCGATGGCGCCGCCCGTTTCGTTGCGGACCTTGAAGCCGTTGTCGGTGGGCGGGTTGTGCGAGGCGGTGATGTTGACCGCCCCCGCGGCCTTCTTGTCCACCACGGCGTAGGCGATGACGGGGGTGGGGGTGGCGCCGTCGGTCAGGTAGACCTTGAGGCCGTTGCCCGCCAACACTTCGGCTACCGCGGCGGCGAAATGCTCGCTGCTGAAGCGCTTGTCGTGTCCGACCACGATCCACTGTCCCTGCTTGCCCTGGGAGAGCATGTAGGACGCAAATCCCTGGGCGCAGCGGCGCAGGTTGTCGAAGGTGTAATCTTCGGCGATGACGCCGCGCCAGCCGTCGGTGCCGAACTTGATCTTGTAGGCCATATTTTCTCCTGTAACGCAAATGATGACAGTTTGATTATATCAAGAGAAACCCGCTTGGCAACTAGGCGATGCTGGGTCCTGCCAGTTCCACGACCATGTCGCCCAGGCGTTCGAGCGCACGCTCGATGGACAGGTTCCAGGCGGCGGCGTTCAGGCGGATGAAGTTGTAGAATTGGTTGGTGGGGGAAAAAAGGTAGCCAGGTGTGAGTGTAATGCCGCCCTTCAGGGCCAGCGAATACAGTTCCAGCGAGTCGACATTTTCGGGCAACTGCACCCACAGCACATATCCGCCCGAGGGACGGGTGACACGCGTCCCCGCGGGGAAGGTGCGCGTGACGGCTTGCGAGAGTCGGGTCACGTTGCTGGCATACTCGCGGCGGATGCGTCGCAGTTGATGGTCGTATCCGCCGCTGGCGAGGAACTCGGCAATGGCCATTTGCGGCAGCGTGGCGGTGGCCGCGCTCAACGTGAACTTGAGCCACTCGACCTCGTTCTTGTAGCGCCCGGGCGCCACCCAGCCCACGCGTAGCGAGGGACTGATGTCTTTCGAGAATGAGGAGCACAGCATCACCAGGCCCTTTTTGTCGAAGGCCTTGGTGGTTAGCGGACGTTTTTCGGTGAAATATAACTCGCCCGAAACATCGTTGTCGATCAACGGGATGTCGTAGCGGGCTAACAGTTCGACCAGTTCCTTCTTTTTCTCATCGGGGATGCAGCTTCCCATCGGGTTGCTGAAATTGGAGATGGTCAGTACCGCCTTGATGGGGTTGTGCTCGATGGCGAATTGCAGCGCGTCCAGGCTGATGCCGTCGCGTGGGTTAGTGGGAATCTCCAGCGCGCGTAATCCCTGCACCTCGATGATTTGTAGCGTGCCGAAGTACATGGGCGACTCGATGGCCACGATGTCGCCTGGCTTGCAGACGGCGTGTAGGCACAGGTCGATGGCCTCGGTGGCACCCGAGGTGATAACGATGTCGTTGGGCGAGAACTGACATCCGCAGTTGACGGCGCGCTGGGCGATCTGCACGCGCAAGTCCTCGGCACCGGGCGGGAGTTGATATCGGTGCGTGCCGCGGCTGGCCGTCCGCGCGAGGCGGGCCAGGATGCGGTTCATGC
>CALFXA010000161.1 GCA_937928015.1 uncultured Anaerolineales bacterium
AAGAAGAACTTCGGCGGACAGATCTCCCCGAAGCGCGGCTACTTCCCCGTCCCGCCGACCGACTCGCTGCAGGATGTCCGTACCGAGATCGTCCTGGCCCTCGAAGCCGCGGGCGTCCCGATGGAAGTCCATCACCACGAAGTGGCCACCGCCGGTCAGACCGAGTTGGGCATGCGCTTCAACACCCTGACCCGCATGGCCGACCAGCTCTTGATGTACAAATACATCGCCAAGAACGTGGCGCGCAAGAACGGCAAGACCGTCACCTTCATGCCCAAGCCGCTCTTCGGTGATAACGGTTCCGGCATGCACGTCCACAGCAGCCTGTGGAAGGGCGACACCAATGTCTTCTACGATGCGGCCGGTTACGCGGGCCTGTCCGATACGGCCAAGTATTACATCGGCGGCATCCTCAAGCACGCCCCCGCCCTGCTTGCGCTGACCTCGCCCACCACCAACTCCTTCCGACGCCTGGTGCCTGGTTTCGAGGCCCCTGTCAACCTAGCCTACTCGCAGCGCAATCGTTCCGCGATCTGCCGAATCCCGGTCACCAAGAGCTCGAAGGCCAAGCGCGTCGAATTCCGCGCGCCCGATCCTTCCAGCAATCCGTATCTGTGCTTCTCCGCCATCCTGATGGCGGGTCTCGACGGCATTCAGAACCGCATCGACCCCGGCGAACCGCAGGACAAGGACTTGTACGAACTGCCCGCCGAAGAGGCCAAGCTGATCAAGCAGGTGCCTGGTTCCCTGGCTGCCGTGCTCGAAGCACTCGAAGCGGATCACGACTTCCTGCTCCAGGGTGACGTCTTCACCAAGGACTTCCTCGAAGCTTACATCGATTACAAACGTGAGTTCGAACTCGACCCGATGCGCCTGCGCCCGACGCCGTACGAATTCACCATGTACTTCGATTGCTAGCCTTTCAAGACACTGTTTCTATCTCCTTTTCTCCCTTTTCTCTACCGACAACGGGCCGCATCGTGATGACGTGCGACCCGTTGTCGGCATCTATGGCATAGATGAATACCCTTCTTGTTTCGTCCTTCATCCTTGGCATTGCATTTTGCGCCCCGCCTGGCATCATCACCGCTGAGACGA
Source organism: uncultured Anaerolineales bacterium (assembly GCA_937928015.1). Taxonomy (GTDB): domain Bacteria; phylum Chloroflexota; class Anaerolineae; order Anaerolineales; family Villigracilaceae; genus JACPVF01. Next base: position 1,099 of record CALFXA010000161.1, read on the forward strand.
TCCGACGCGGCGCCGCCCGTGGATTCCTGCCCGCGCTGTTCGTGCAGTTCGGCTCCTTGGTCGGGGACACCACCTGGGCCACGATTGCCATCACAGGACTGGCCTTCCTCATCCAGAACAACGTCGCACGCACCGCTCTGAGCCTGATCGGAATCAGCCTGATGCTCAAGCTGTCCTGGGATGCCTTCCAGGATGCCCACCACGGCAGGGAATTGAGCGCCTCCGGCAAGACCTCCACCCGTGGAGATTTCACCAGTGGCGCGGTCCTCTCGTTGGGCAACCCGATGAACATCATCTTCTGGACAGGCTTGGGCACCACGGCCTTTGCCTCCGTTTCAGGCGCACTGCAACCCATCCATTTCGTCACGTTCTTCGCGGGTTTTCTGAGCGGCGCAGTGTTGTGGTGCTTCCTCGTTGCGGGTCTGGTGGCCTGGGGCCGACAATGGATGACGCGCAATTTCTTCCGCGCCCTCAATCTGGCCTGCGGACTGACCCTGGCCTATTTCGCCCTGCAGCTTGGGCTTCAAACCGTGCGGAGCCTGGTGTAATCCGCATGGATTACAATCGGGCCCATGATCAAACTTTGCCAGTCATGTTTTCCGCCCAGGCGTACCAGCTCATGAAGAAGAACTCCTCCATGCCCCCCGAGGAGATTGAGACGCGCCTGTTCGAAGCGCTGGCCAGCCTGAATCAGATCAGCAACGCTATCAACCAGATCAGCGCCTCCGACGAGGATCAGCACGACCAGAGTCTCACGCTGATCGTGCAAAGCGCCGTCCGCGTAGTGCCTGGCACCTCGGCCGTCATTTACACTTTCGACCATTCCACTGGCAAGCTGGAAAGCGAATCGCGTGCCTCGGCCAGCCCGGAGGGCGTGCCGTCTTCGGCAGACGCCGTGCCGAACGACACCCCCCGCCCCAACGGCATGGGCATGCGCGCCATCCAGCGCAGACGCAAGATCCTCTCTTACGAAGAGACCGACATCGATGTCCACCCCTATCACGCCGCACAGGGCGTCAAGGCCGTAGCCTGCTATCCGCTCATTGTGGCGGGACAGGTGGTCGGTGCCCTGTATGTCTATCTTCACGACGATCGTGAATTCACCCCGCTCGGACAATCGACGCTCGATAACTTCGTCAACCAGGCGGCGATGGCTATTTATCATGCTCGTCACCTGGAGAGCGCCCGCCGCGACTTGGCGCACAAGGAAGACGAACTCAAACGTCTGCGCCGCGCCGGTCTGCTCATCTCGTCCCGCCTGCGGCTGGAAGAGACGCTCGAGTCCATCTTGCAGTTGGCCCTGGAAGTGACCAACGCGCGTTACGGCATCTTCCGCCTGATGGATCGGGGTGGGGAATTCCTGGTCACGAACGTCGTCAAGGGCGCAGACCTGGAGGGGCCGCTCGTCGAGAAGTTGCCGCTCGACGGGACCAGCGTCATGGCCTACGTGGCGCGCAGCCGTGAGTCCCTGCTCATCCCCGACCTGCGCGTGGAGCCGTGGTCGAAGATCTATTATCCGCTCGACTCCAAGATGGAGATGCGCTGCGAACTGGCCGTGCCGCTCATCAACGCCAGCGGCCGCCTCGAAGGCGTGCTCAACGTGGAAAGCCCCACGCCAGGCGCCTTCTCTGAAGACGACCGCCACATGCTGCAAACACTGGCCACCTACGCCATCACCGCCATCCAGGAAGTGCGCCTGCTGGATGCCCTGCAGGAGATCGCCCGCGTGCTGGTCTCGCAGCCGACTCAAAGCGTGCTCGGCCACCTGGTCGCCACCGCCAACGACCTGCTCAACTCCTCGTCGAGCGGGATTTGGGTGCAGACCAATCAAGAGCTGGCATTGAGTGCCTCGAACGGGAACGCCTTGCCGCGCGAGGGTCTCATCCGCGAAGCGATTTTGCAAAAGCGGACCCTCACCCCTCCGCCCGACGCCGAAGGCGGGTCCCGTTATCTGGTCATGCCCCTGCTGACGGTGGACGGCCAGCCCTTGGGCGCGTTCGGGGTCTTCAGCGCCGAAAACGTCCGCGCCGCCGAATCCGAATGGGATGAGAAAATCCTGATGTGTCTGGCCCATTACGCGGTGCTGGCCCTGCAGAACGAGTCGCGCCAACAGGCGCTGCGGACCTCGCGCGAGCAGCACTGGATCGCCGAGACCTTCGCCGCCGTGGGTGACATTTCGTCCAACCTGTTGCACAACATGAACAACAAGGTCGGCACCATCCCCGTGCGCGTCCAGACCATCCAGGACAAATACCGCAGTCTGCTCGAAAGCGACGTCTACCTGTCCAAAAATCTAGCCGAGATCGAACGCAGTGCCCTGGATGCGTTGCAGATCGTGCAGGAGAACGTCTCGCATCTGCGGCCCATCCGCATGGAACAGGTACTGGTCGCCACCTGTGTGGCCGACGCCCTCCTGGCCGCACAGGTGCCAGCCGAGGTCGGCATCCGCACCGAGGCGTTGGAGGATTTGCCCAAGGTCCTGGCAGGCCGCAAGAGCCTGACGCTGGTGTTCAAGAACCTGATCGAAAACGCCGTCGACGCCATGAAAGGCAAAGGCGAGATCGTCCTTCAGGGAGCATCCGCATCGGGGTGGGTCGAGGTGACCGTGCGTGACAGCGGCCCGGGCATCCCGCCTGAACTTCACGAAAAGATCTTCGAACTGGATTTCTCTGGCCGCGCCGATTCTCACCCTGGAAAGCTCGGCTTCGGCCTGTGGTGGGTCAAGACCCTGATGACCCGCCTGGGCGGCTCGGTGACCGTGGAAAGCGACGGCCGCCACGGAACCGCCTTCCTGTTGAGGCTGCCCATCGCGGAGGAAAAGCCGTGAGTCCCGCCTCCTTCCGCGCAATCGTCGTCGAGGACGATCCCTCCTGGCAGCAAATCCTGAGCGAGATCCTGTCCGACTCAGGGTTGGAAGTGGACGCCGCCAGCAGCGTGGACGAGGCGGCGCAGATTCTCAAATCACAGCCGCACCGCCTGGCCGTGGTGGATCTCTCCCTTTCCCCGAACGATCACAACAACAAAGACGGCCTGCGCGTGCTGGATACTGTCCGCCGCCTGGACCCCAACTGCCAGACTATTTTGCTGACGGGCTTCGCCACCGTCGAGTTGGCCGTCACCGCACTGACCGATTACGGCGCCTTTACCTTCCTGCGCAAGGAGAGTTTTCAGCGCTCGCAATTCCGCGACATCATCTCGCGCATCCTGGCCACCGCCCCGCCAATCACTGCATCGGACGCGGTTAAAGGTCCCGAAAAAAATTCAGCCGCTCCCAAAGAAGCGGCTGAAACTGCTCTCGTGGTGGATGACGATGCAGGCTGGCGCAGCATCCTGGAGGAACTCCTGAGCGACGCAGGCTTCCACGTCCGCGCCTGTTCGAGCTTCGGCGACGCGCTGGGCTATCTCCGCCGTGAGACGTTCGCACTGGCAGTCATCGACCTGTCCCTCAACCGTGCCAGCGCCCACACCACCGACCCCGACCTGGACGGCTATCAACTGCTCTCCAGCAGTTCCATGGAAGGCACGCCCACCATCGTAGTCAGCGGCATCGCCAGCGCGGAGGAGATTCAGCGCATCTACGCCGAACACGCCATCTCTGCGTTCATCGAGAAACAAAGTTTCGACCGCGCCGTCTTCCGCCGTGTCGTGGACGAGGTCCGCGCCTCGCACCCAACCCACAGCAAACTCAGTCAGTTGACCGAGCGCGAACGCGAAGTGCTGGACCTGCTAGCGCAGGGCCTGACCAACAAAGAGATCGCGGAACAACTCTTCATCACCCCCAACACAGTCAAACGTCATCTCAAAGCCATCTTCGAGAAGTTGGAAGTCCACACCCGTTCGGCGGCCACGGCCATCGCCACGGGCGGATGACCACTTCACGCAAGGTTCAGCAGATGCGCGGCAGCATCTCGCCTGCCAGCATGTCCACCACGCGGGTGCTGCCCAGCGCAGTCTTGAGCAGGACACGTCCCTTCGGCTCGACTGCCACCTCGCCGATGACCACCGCCCCTTCCCCATAACGGGTACGCTTCATCGCGGACAAGACCTTCTCCGCATCCTCGCGCGCCACGAAAGCGACCAGTTTCCCCTCGTTTGCCACATACAACGGATCGAAGCCTAGCATTTCGCAGGCCGCGTTGACCTCGGGATGCACAGGAATGGTCTCTTCATCGAGGACAATGCCCACGCCAGACTGCCCCGCGATCTCGTTGAGCGTGGTCGCCAGCCCGCCGCGCGTGGGATCGCGCAGCACGTGGACGTTCGGGCTGGCATCCAACATGGCTGCGATCAGATGATTGAGCGGCGCCACGTCGCTTTGCAGGCTGGACTCGAATCCCAACTCGCCGCGCGCGCCGAGGACGGCGATGCCGTGATCGCCGATGCTGCCCGAGAGAATGACCACGTCGCCAAGTTTCGCGTTCGCGCCGCTGACGTTCACGCCCTCGCGCACCAGGCCGACTCCCGCCGTGGTGATGTACAAGCCGTCGGCCTTGCCCTTCTGCACGACCTTGGTGTCGCCCGCCACGATCTGCACGCCCGCTTCCTCGGCCGCCTGCCGCATGGATTCGATCACGCGTTTAAGCGTGTCCATTTGCAGGCCTTCTTCGAGGATGAAGCCTGCCGTGAGATACAGCGGCTTTGCGCCCAACATGGCCACGTCATTGACCGTGCCGCACACGGCCAGTTTGCCGATGTCGCCGCCAGGGAAGAACAACGGCCAGACCACGTGTGAGTCGGTGCTGATCGACAATTTCTGCCGCAGCCCGTCAGGCACGACCAGCGCTGCGTCGTCGCCCTGCTGCAAGGCGGGATTCTGGAACGCAGGCACGAAGGCCTTCTGGATCAATTGGTGACTCATGCGTCCGCCCGCGCCGTGTCCCATCACGATCTGCTCGTTATGCGGCAGGGGCGGCGCACAGACCGCGCCTTCGATGTTGATGGTTTCGTCAGTCATTCTAGGCTTCCACTCGCTTATATTTATAATACGCCGCGCACGCACCCTCAGACGAGACCATCGTCGCGCCGAGCGGATTTTCAGGCGTGCATTGTTTGCCGAAGGCGGGACAATGATGCGGCTTCTTCAACCCTTGCAGGATCTCGCCCGCGATGCACAGCGGCGACTCCTCCGCACGGATGTCGGCCACGTCGAAGCGTTTCTCGGCGTTGAACTCGTCGAACTCGGGGCGCAGGCACCATCCACTCATCGGGATCATACCAATGCCGCGCCATTTGCGGTCGCATTCCTTAAAGACCTTGTTGATCGCCGCCTGGGCTGGCTTCAGGCCATCGAAGGTCACCGCACGCTGATAGGCGTTGGCGACCTCAACCTTGCCCGCTTCGAGCAGTTGCACCGTGGTCAGGATGCCCTGCACGATGTCGAGCGGCTCGAAGCCCGTCACCACCATCGGGATTTGGAACTTCTCCACCAACGGCGGATATTCCCAATAGCCCATAATGGCGCTGACGTGCCCCGCCAACAGGAATCCCTGCACGCGGTTGTGAGGCGAACTCAAAATGGCATTGATCGCAGGCGGCACGCGCACGTGCGAAACCAGAATGGAATAATTCTTCAGCCCCAATCGCTGCGCCTGCAACACACTCATCACGTTCGGCGGAGCGGTCGTCTCGAAGCCGATGGCGAAGAAGACCACCTGCTTGTCGGGATGTTGCTGCGCCAGCGCTACCGCATCCAGCGGCGAGTAGACCACGCGCACGTCCCCGCCCTGCGCCTTGACCGAGAACAGGTCACGCTTCGAGCCAGGCACGCGCAACATATCGCCGTATGAGCAGAAGATGACGTCGGGGCGAGAAGCGATCTCCAGCGCCTTATCGATCAACTCCAATGGAGTCACGCACACGGGGCAGCCAGGTCCGTGCACCAATTCGATCTCGGGCGGCAGCAACTGGTCGATGCCGTGCCGCACGATGGCGTGCGTCTGCCCGCCGCAGATCTCCATCAACGTCCACGGGCGCGTCACCGTGCGGCGAATCTCCTCGATCACGCCCTTCACCAGCGCCGCGTCGCGGTACTCGGTCACATACTTCATAGAGACGTCTCAGTCCCCAATTCTTCCTCGATGGCACCGATCTGTCGCAGGAGGTCGAGCGTTTCCTCGGCCTCCTCTTCGCTCAGCACGCTGATCGCAAAGCCCACATGGATCACGCAATACTGCCCCACCTGCGCCTCGGGCACATAATCGAGGCAGGCCTCGCGGAAGATTCCGCCGAAGTCCACCTTGGCCATTTTCAACCCGCCTTTTTCATACGTCTCAACGATCTTGCCTGGTACACCTAAACACATATCAACCTCTCAATCTGGATGCCGCAATGGCGGCCTGCCCCAACGAGAGTCCGCCATCGTTCGTCGGCACCTCTCGATGTATGTATACTTCGAAACCGTCTTTTGCTAATAGTGATAATGTTCGTCGTAATAGTGTGATATTCTGCCAGACTCCGCCCGACAGAACCACCTTTTTGAGCCCAGTCTGATTCCCAATTTCCAGCGTGGCTACGCGCACTGCATTTGCGACGCCATTGTGGAAACGGGCCGAGATTTTTGAAAGCGGAACTCCTGCCAGCGCATCCGCGACGAGGGCTTCCACTCCACTTTGGACCTCGGCCTGGTTCAGACCGAGCGGGTAGCTCCCCGCCTCAGCCTCATCCGCCAACGCCTCGAACTCGATGGCCGCCTGTCCCTCGTAGTTGACCCTCTGCCGCACACCCGCCAGCGCCGCCACCGCGTCGAACAGGCGGCCCATGCTGGAGGTCAGCGGCGTGTTGATCTTCTTTTCCAACTGAATGCGCAGCTTGACCTGATCCTCGGCGCAGAATTCCAGGGCAGGCGCGAGGCGCTCGTCCCAGTCCAGGCCCAGGGACCAGAGCAGGGCCAGGGCGGTTCGGGCGGGCCGCTTGATGGCCGCGTCCCCGCCCGGCAGCGGGAAATATTCCAAGTGGGCGGCGCGCTGATACGACTTGTAATCCGCCACCAGCACTTCCCCGCCCCAGATGGCGCCGTCTTCGCCATAGCCCGTGCCATCGAACGAAATGCCAATGACGGGTTCGTTCAGCCCGTGTTCGGCCATGCAGGCGGCGACGTGTGCGTGGTGATGCTGCACCGCGATCAGTGGCAAGCCTTCACGCTCCGCACGTTCCTGAGCATAACGCGTGGCGAGATAATTGGGATGCATGTCGTGTGCAATCGCCACAGGCTTGACGCGAAACAGGCGCTCGAAATGCTCCACGCCCTGCTCGTAAGATTTCAGGGTCTCATAATTTTCCATATCACCGATGTGGTGACTGAGGAAGGCATAATTGCCGTTGGTAATGCAAAAGGTATTCTTCAATTCCGAGCCCGCCGCGAGAAGCTGCGGCACCTCGAAGGGAAGTTTGACGGGAAAGGGAGAGTAGCCGCGCGAGCGACGAATCGGATACACCGACGATAGACGACGAACAGTGGACGATTCTTCACGATCTATGGTCCGTGGTCCATCGTCGAAGACTCGCACCACCGAGTCATCGCAGCGGATATGAATATCACGGTTGTGCATCAGGAAGGCGTCCGCCAGTTTGGACAAGCGTGTACGGGCTTCGTCGTTATCGGTGGCGATGGGTTCTTCGCTGAGGTTGCCACTGGTCATGACCAGGACGGTAGATGCTTGATCGTGGTCCACGGTCAATGGTCCACGGTCAAGCAACAAATAATGTAAAGGCGTGTAAGGCAGCATCACGCCCAGCCATTGCTGTTTGGGCGAGACTTCCTCGACGATGTTCGATTCGGGTTTGCGTTTGAGCAGCACAATCGGCCGCACGGTAGACTGAAGCAAATCACGTTCGGCGTCGCTGACGAAGCAATGCTGCTCGATCGTTTCCAAGTCGGGCATCATCAGCGCGAAGGGCTTGTCCACGCGCAACTTGCGGGCGCGGAGTTCGGCCACGGCGCTGGGGTTGGTCGCGTCACAGGCGAGATGAAATCCGCCCAGGCCTTTGATGGCAACGATCTTACCGTCAGTCAACATGCGGCGCGTCTCGGCAATGGCATCCTCATTTTGTAAGGGCGGACGGCCGTCCGCCCCTACGTGCTCCAACCAGACATGCGGTCCACAAACGGGACATGCCACAGGCTGGGCATGGAAACGTCGATTTGTCGGGTCGGTGTATTCGCGCTCACAGTCGGGACACAACGGGAAGCCCGCCATGGTCGTCTTGGGGCGGTCATAGGGGATATCCTTGATGATGGTGAAGCGCGGTCCGCAGTTGGTGCAGTTGATGAACGGATAACGATAGCGTCGATCGGACGGGTCGAACAACTCACGCAGGCAGTCGTCGCAGATGGCCACGTCGGGCGAGATGGGCTGGAACGCGCCTTCGACCGCCTCAGAATGGACGATGTCGAAGGAACGGAATCCGTTGGCGGGGCGGGAGAAAACGCTGAACTCGTCGATGCGCGAAAGCGGCGGGGCTTCGTCGCGCAATGCTTTGACGAACGCATCCAGCACATCCTGCTCCCCATCCACTTCAATATCGACGCCCGCCGAGGTGTTGCGTACCCAACCTTTGAGGTCCAGACGCGTGGCAAGGTTATAGACAAAGGGTCGGAACCCGACCCCTTGTACGATGCCCGAGATATGGACCTGCAAGCCTTGCATTATTTTTTCGCGTTCTGAACCAGCCACTCGACCCATGTGTCGAGACCTTCGCCTGTGCGGCAGGAAAGCGGGAAGGTGGTGACGCCCGGGTTGAGCACCTGCACGCCTTGCTGGAAGTAATCCATGCGGAAGTTGACGTAGGGCAGCAGGTCGATCTTATTGATGACCAGCGCGTCCACGCCGCGATAGGTGCCAGGGTATTTATAGGGCTTGTCGTCGCCTTCAGGGACGGAAGCCACCAGCACGGTCTTATGCGTGCCCAGTTTGAAGTTGGCCGGGCAGACCAGGTTGCCGACGTTTTCGACGATCAGCAGGTCGTACTGGGTCAGGTCGAGTTGTTCGAGCGCGCCACGCAACATGACGGCGTCGAGGTGACAGTCGCCGCCTGTGTTGATCTGGATGGCAGCGCCCGCCCCTGCCGCGGCGGCGCGGTCGGCGTCGATGGAGGTGGCGATGTCACCATCGACAGTGGCCACGCGCAGCCTGCCCTTCAACAATGGCAGAGTCTGCTCGATGAGCGAGGTCTTGCCCGCACCGGGCGAAGCCAGGATGTTGATGGAGAAGACTCCCGCCGCGTCGATGCGGGTACGGTTTTCCTGCGCCAGACGGTCGTTGGCGTTGAGGATGTTTTCAACTACAGGGACATTGGTCGGCATATGGTTTCCGTATTGCTATTCTACGTCTATGGATTCGAGCGCAAACTCTTCACCTGCGATGATCTTCGCGCCCACCCCGCCGCATTGCGGACAAACCAGTTCCTTGTCGGTGGGATGATATTTGTGGAAGCAGGTCATGCATTGCAACTCGGCGGGTACGCGGCGAAAGTTGAGCATCGCCTTCTCGGCAATGGTGTCCTTGGCGACGATCTCCCAGTAAAACTGGATCGAGTCGTCTACCATGCTCGAAAGCTCCCCCATGACGATGTTCAGGGCGGTGATGCGCTGGGCGTTGGCCTTTTCCGCATGGTCGAGGGCGATCTTCAAAATGGATTGGGTGACGGGTAATTCGTGCATACGGGCTCAATTCATTGACTACGCGTCCTCTTTCTTGTCTTCCTTCTTTTCGTCCGCGCCCCCGTTCAACCCATCGCGGAAAGAGCGGATTCCCGAGCCCAACTCTCCCGCGATCTTTCCAATACGCCCCACACCAAAGAGCAGGACGATTATCACCAACACGATTGTTAATTCGGGTAAACCAAGGCGGAACATTTCTTTCTCCTTTTTTGAACCAATTACGCAGCCGTGGGGAATAAAGCCACGGCAAGATCAGACGGGGTCACGCCCGGGGTTTCGATGGACTGCGCCGCATAGAAGGATTCGATGGCAGCCTTCACACTCCCAGCATCGGCAGGGACACCGTTCAGCGCGTGCTCCAGGTTGGGCAACAGATGGGCGGGGTAGAAGAAGAAATCGCCCGAGATGTGGACATCACGCAAGTGGTCGTCCTCACGAACGGCGGTGACGCGCACCAATCCGCCCGGGGTTTTGAGCATATTCTGGATGACGTACACGCCCTCACGGATCTTGACCTGGTCCGCGCGCGGACGACGCGAGTCGTTGGCGTGCAGCCACTCACGAGTATACATCACCGACAGCAGTTCATCAGCCTTCTTAAGCAATTCTTCATCCACGTCGCGCAGGATCTCCATGGGACCCAGCAGGGGTTCGTAACGCCTGGCCAGATCGAGGGCCAACGCCTCGGTCGAGGGAATCGTACCCGTCTCACGCTTCATCGTGCTCAAGTTATCCTGCAAGGTCTTGAAGACCTTGTCGCGGAACTTCTCATCGGGCACGCGCAAGGTTTTCGACATCATCTCATAATCGAAGTCCATGATGAAGTTACCCACCAGAATGAGCATCCCTTCGATTTCCGCCGCGCCGTTCCCAGAGACCTTGCGGCCATTGGCAACGATGTCGTTGACAGGTTTGTATTCCGCATTCACACCAAAGGCACGATAGGTGTCGATCACGGGTTGAAGGTACTGACGATAGAATTCGCCCTTGTCCATCAGCAGGCCGGGGCGATCCGCTTTGATAATCAACTGGTAGAACAACTGCTCGCCGTCCAGGTAGACCGCGCCGCCACCCACCTCGCGGCGGATGACGGGGATGTTGTTGGCCTCCGCAAAAGCCAGGTCGATCTCCTGCTCGGCATCCTGGTGATTGCCGATGCACACATACGGTGTGGATGGGCGCAGGATGAAGAGTGCCTCACGCCCCAGATAGGCGGCGGCATGATATAGCGCCTGGCTGTGCTGCCAACTGACTTTATCGAGAAAATAGCATTTCATGGCAATTCCTCTATGAATTTGATTTTTCGAGCAACAGACCCCACTCGCGTAGAACACGTTCTGCACGCGAGAGGATTTCAGGCATGACCGCTTCGATCTGCGGGCTAGATCGGAAGAGCACACGTCTGAACTCCAGTCACGAGTGGATATCT
>CALFXA010000162.1 GCA_937928015.1 uncultured Anaerolineales bacterium
CCTGGGAAGTGATCCGAGCCTGAAAGTGCCGAACGCTTACCAGGTTGACACCGCGAACTCATCGTCGTTACATGGGCTGAGTCTTGGGCATCTTGCTGCGGCGCCGGGCACTTAAACCGGCTTCTGAAGGAATCGCGGGCGCATCATGTTTTCCGGGGCAAGGATCTCGTCGAGAGCGTCGCGACTGAGGAGGCCCTTTTCGAGCACCAGGTCGTAGACGGATCGGTTGCTTTCCAACGCCTCTTTCGCCACCGCCGCCGAGTTCTCGTAGCCGATGATCGGATTGAGCGCGGTAACGATCCCAATGCTCCCTTCGACCATCTTCCGGCACCGCTCCCGGTTGGCCTCAATCCCGTCGACGCAGCCGACCCAACCTTGAAGGTGGTCGTCGCCTTGCCTCCCGACCCGGGCATCGCCGCGCTGGCCGCCGTGGCGCCACAGGCCCAATTCCTGGCCATTAACATCCCGGACATCACCGCCGGCGGAAACGTCAGCGTGCTGGCGAACAACGCCAGCCCGGACATGGCCGCCTTTCTGGCGGGTTACGTCTCGGCCATGCTGACCGACGAGTACAAGATCGGCATGATCGTCCCGCAAGGCAACGCCACCGCCCAGGAGGCTGCCGTGGCCTTCACCAACGGTAAAGCCTATTTCTGCGGGCTGTGTAACACGGTGTACCTCCAGCCGTGGACCTACCCTCAGTTCATCGAGATTCCCACCGACGCTGAAAAATCCACCTACAATGCCTACGCAGACGTGCTCATCATTCAGCGCAAGGTCGGCATGATCTACGTCTACCCCGATGTAGCCACCGACGACCTGCTGAATTACATCGGTACCACGGGCGTGTGGACCATCGCCGACGTGATGCCCACCCAGCATCCTGCGGGCTTCGTGATGGCCATGCAGCCCGACACGATCAAGGCCATCCAGTCGGCCTGGCCGAACCTGATCGCAGGCCAGGGCGGAGTCAACGTCCAGTCGCCGCTGGGTCTCTCGGGCGTGGACCCCACGCTGTTGCCCCCAGGCAAGCAGCACCTGGTCGAGCAGGTGCTTGCCGACCTGATTGCGGGCCGCATCGATCCCATCGGCCCAAGGTAATGGCTCGAATCTCTTGACGCCTGTCGAGCCCGCGTGATAAACTACGCGGGCTTGAAAAAGCACATTCTACAGAAAGGAGCGCACGAACGATGGTAATGAAACAGTACTTCATCAATATGTCCCTCGCTGGCACCAGCGTCGATCCTTGTCGTAGTGCGCCTGTTCGTCGGTAGATTACACGCAGTGTATTCACGGCCACGGAGCGCACAAGCCCGTGGCCGTTTTTGTTTCTCTTCCCAGGCGGTCATGGGCCCAAAACCCGTGACCGCTTTTTTTAATATCTGGAGGAAACCATGCTCGACATTCAAACCCAACTCTTTGAGGCGCAGGACATCCGCCTGGGCCCCATCGACCACGAGGCGCACCCCGAGATCGAGTCCAAGTGGACACACGACTCCGACTTCATGCGCCTGATGGAACTGAAACCCGTCCGCCCGCTTTCGCCCGCGCTGGTGAAGAAGGAATACGAATCCATCGAGAAGAAGATGGAAGAGGACAGAAACCTGTTCTACTTTACCATCCGCGCCCATGAAGACGACCGCCTGATCGGCAAAGCCGTCATCGAGTGGGTCGACTGGACCAACGGCAACGGCTGGGTCCGCCTGGGCATCGGCGCAGCAGAGGATCGCCGCCGTGGGCTGGGCAGCCAGACCCTCGGTCTGATCCTGCGCTACGCCTTCGCGGAGTTGAATCTGTTCCGCGTCTCGGCCATGGTTCCCGAGTACAACGAGGGCGCCATCCGCCTGCTGAAGAAATTCGGCTTCGTGGAAGAGGTCCGCCGCCGACAGGCCGTCCAGCGCGACGGCCGCACCTGGGACCTGCTCACCTTCGGGCAGCTACGCTCGGAGTGGGAAGCCAACGCTAAAGGCGGGTAACGCGATGAAAGACTTATATCGCGGCACCCTTGTCCGTTTGGCGACCGAGTCGCCGGAAGATTTTGCAAAGGCCTTCACCCGCTGGGAGAGGGACACTGAATACCATCGTCTGGCAGACAGTGATCCCTCCCAGTTGTGGTCGGAGAAAAAATTCAAGGAATGGCTGGAGAAGGACGACGAAAAGGACAAGGTCAACCTCGCTCGCTTCTCCATCCGCACCCTGGCCGAGGACAAATTCATCGGCGAGGTCACCCTGTGGTTCAACTGGCAGCAGGCCGACGCCTGGGTCGGGATCGTCATCGGCGAGCGCGACTACTGGGGCAAGGGCTATGGCACAGACGCCATGCGCCTGATCGTCCAGTACGGATTCCTCGAAGCCAACCTACGGCGCGTGTCGCTGGCGCTACATGCCTACAATCCGCGCGCGTTGAAGTCCTACGAGAAGGTCGGCTTCAAAATGGAAGGCGCCGTGCGCGGAGAGACCTTCCGCGAAGGCCGTCACACTGACGCCTACTACATGGGCATCCTACGGGAAGAGTGGATGTCTCTGTATGGAGGCGGGTTATGAAGGATCTGCTGAAAGGCAAGCTGGTTCATCTGGCCGCCGTGGACCCCGAGGAGGTCGGCAAGCATTTCTCCTCGTGGAACCGCGACTCGGAGTTCAAGCGTCTGCTGGATAGTGATCCGCCGCGCCTGCATTCCGCCAAGGCCATCAAGGATTGGCTGGAGAAGGAACTGGGCGAACAGGGCGAAGACATGGCCTGGTTCACCATCCGCGCCGTCGCCGACGATCAATTACTCGGCGACATCAACCTGGGCCTGACCCGATGGAATTCCCGCGACGCGTTCGTGGGCCTCGGCATCGGTCCGCGCGACTTCTGGGGCAAGGGCTACGGCACGGAGGCGATGCAGTTGATCCTGCAATACGCCTTCCTCGAACTGAACCTGGACCGCGTGACCTTGAATGTATTCGAATATAACCAGCGCGCAATCCGCTCCTACGAGAAGGCGGGCTTCCAGCACGAAGGCCGTCAGCGGGGGGCGCTCCTGCGCGAAGGCAAACGCTGGGACATGCTTTACATGAGCGTCCTGCGCAAAGAATGGAGTAAACAACATGACCGCTCTTGATCAACCCACCCAGGTCTCTCTAGACCCGAGCCTGACTCTGCGCCCCGCAGCGTGGGCCGACCTCGAAGGCGTGACCCAGCTCATCCTCGATGTATGCACCGCCGACGGCGATCCGACCATAGCCGTCAGTTCCGAGGAACTGGCCCGCGAGTGGAAGTCCGAGGATTTCCACCTTGAAACCGACGCCTGGGTGGTGCAAGCTCCCAACGGTCAGATCGTCGGCTACGAGGAATTCTCCAACCGACACGTCCATGCAAAATACAGCGGCGACGGCTACGTCCATCCTGATTACCTGGGACGCGGCATCGGCACCGCCATGCTGCGGGCCCTGGACGAACGCGCCCTCGAAGAAATGAAACTGGCCGAACCCGACCTGCGCGTGTACATCCGCAACGGTCTGGCCGCCGGCGATACTTATGGGCGCGAAATGCACGAGGCCCAGGGCTACCAACCGATCCGCTTCTCGTGGCATATGGAGATCAACCTAACCGAAGCGCCGTCTGCGCCCGTCTGGCCTGAGGGCGTGGAAGTGCGTCCGTTCGTGTTGGCCGACCACAATCGGGCCGTCTTCGAGGCCCACGAGGAAGCCTTCAGCGACCACTGGGGCCACACCCCGGGCACCTATGCCGACTGGCAGACGCGCATGACCAATCATGAGGACTTTGATCCGTCCCTGTGGTTCATCGCCTGGGACGGGGATCAGATCGCAGGTTACTCGCTGTGCCGCTATCGCATGGGCGCCGGCTGGGTCGGCTCGCTGGGAGTCCGCCGCCCGTGGCGCAAGCACGGGTTGGGCATGGCCCTGTTGCTGCACTCCTTCGGCGAGTTCCACAAACGCGGCATGAACACCATCGGCCTGGGCGTGGATGCCTCGAATCCCACCGGCGCCACGCGCCTGTACCAAAAGGCTGGCATGCAGATCTCCGCCGAGTACGTCATCTACGAAAAGGAATACCGTCCCGGCCGCGACGTTGAAGAAGAAGTTTAGGCCTGTCGTTGCGAGCGCAGCGGAGATTGCTTCGCGGCCCCGCAATGACATGAGAAAGGAAAGACCATGAGCACCATCCTGCAAGACCATACCACCATCACCCTGCCCGAGGGCTTCACCGCCCGCGGCGCGTCCCTGCCAGACGTGGAGCCCGCCATCGTGTTGTACAACCGCTGGTCGCAGTCCGCCATCGGCGAGGACGAGATCACCGACGCCGACGCCATCCGCAACGAGTGGAAGTCGCCCCACTTCGACCCCGCCCGCGACATCCGCGTAGTGTTCGCCCCCAATGGACAGATGGCCGGCTACGTCGAAGTATGGACCACCGTCAAGCCCGTCGTCCACCCGTGGATCTGGGGCCGCGTCGACCCTGATTACGAAAACCTTGGCATCGGCACCTGGATGCTGGCCTGGGCCGAAGAACGCGCGCGCCAGTCGATGACCGAGACTCCCGCCGATCTGCGCTTCGCGCCGCGCGTGGCAAATTATCGCCAGGTCGAGAGCGCCAAGCAGCTTTTCGAAAGCCTCGGCTATCACTACATCCGCAGTTCGTATCAGATGCGCATCGAACTCGACGCGCCGCCGCCTGCGCCCGTCTGGCCTGAAGGCATCACCGTCCGCACGTACACGCCCGCCGACCTCGAAGTCCTCTACCAGGCCGACGAGGAAGCCTTCCGCGACCACTTCGGTCACGTAGATCAACCCTACGAGGAAGGCCTGGCGCGCTTCAAACACTTTATGATCGACCGCGCGGACTTCGACCCAACCCTGTATTTCCTCGCCATGGACGGCGACGAAGTGGCGGGCATCTGTCTGTGCCGCTCGCACTCCTACGACGACCCAGAGATGGGCTACGTCGGCACCCTGGGCGTGCGCCGCGCCTGGCGCAAACGCGGTGTCGGCCTAGCCCTGCTGCGACACTCCTTTGGCGAGTTCCATCGTCGCGGCAGGCCCCGCGCCGCCCTGCACGTGGACGCCAGCAACCTGACGGGCGCCCTGCGCCTGTACGAAAGCGCGGGCATGCACGTCCATCTGGCCTCCGACATGTACGAAAAGGAGATTCGCCCCGGCAGGGAAATCAGTGTAGAATCCTTAAGTAGCTAAACCTTGGAAAAGCCCTCACCCTGGCCCTCTCCCGTTGGGAGAGGGTTGGGAGTGAGAGTTCAACCGACCTCTTCGCGAAAGGACTCCCCATGAATCTACGCTGTGCATTCTGCCAGACCCCCTACGCCATCGGCCGCAACGAGACCCTGGTCGCCTTGCAAATGATGGAAGCGGAAAACCTCAGCCATTACGACGCCCATTGCCCGCGCTGCCGCCGCGCCACCCAGGTGCCGCGCCAGAAGCTGGAAATCTCCATGCCGAACTGGAAGGCCGCCCTGTCTGCCGCGGAGCCCGAGCCTGAATCCGCTCCCGCCAAAAAGGCCCCCGCCAAACCCGCCGCAAAGAAAAGCGCCGCCAAGTAAGGCGCATCGAATCGAAATCCAACATCAGAAAAGGAGTAATGAACATGGACATTCTCGAACTGAAATGCTGGAGCTGCGGAAAGACCACCATGCTGGAAGAAGGCGTCGTTGCCCAGGCCCTCAAGCACATGGACGAGACCAAGCAGGAATTCTTCGACGTGCCCTGCCCGCACTGCGAGAAGGTCAACCGCACCAAGAAGGAAGTCTTCGTCAACGCCTACGTCAACCGTCACGAAGCCGCCAAGGAACGCAAGAAGAAGAAAGACTAATTTCCCAGGGCGTCCCGCGGGTGACTGGTTCGCCTGCGGGACGCTTTGCGTCTGAAGCGACCCATCGTGAATATTCAAGCAGTCTTCTTTGACCTCGGCGGCGTGATCCTGCGCACCGAACATCAGTCGCCGCGCCAACATCTGGCCGAGCGGCTCGGCATGGAATACGAGGATCTCGACCGCCTCGTCTTCAACAGCGACTCGGCCTACAAGGCCTCCATCGGCAAGATCACCGAGGAGGAGCACTGGGCCGAAATGACGAAGCGCCTGCGCCGTCCGCCCAGCGAGGCGAACGCCCTGCGCGATGAATTCTTCGGCGGCGACGCCCTCGACCTGACGCTGATCGCCTTCCTGCGCTCGCTCAAACCGCGCCTGCACACGGGCCTGATCTCGAATGCCTGGAGCGGGCTGCGCGCTTACATGGTCCACCATAAATTCGACGACGCCTTCCACAGCTTGACCATCTCGGCGGAGGTGGGTGTGACCAAGCCCGAGGCGAAGATCTACCGCCTCGCGCTGGAGCAGGCCGGGGTCCAGGCCGAAAACGCCGTCTTCGTGGACGACTTCATCGAGAACGTCGAAGGCGCGCGCGCGGTCGGGATGTCCGCCATCCACTTCCGCGACACCGATTCCACCTTGCACGAATTGAATCAAATGTTGTAAATGGCGCTGCCTGTCGGGCCGCGCCTGATAGGAGAGCCATGAACTCAACCACGACCCATCAGCCCATCCTGCGCGATCTCGGGGATGGGCTGATTCTTCGCCGATCTTCGCCCGCCGATGCGGACGCCCTGTCCGATTTCTGCGGACGCATCCACAGCGATGAGGGGTTCGATCACCCCGATCTGCGCATCGCCGCCTGGACCCGCGACCTGCTCACCAAACCCCATCCCACCTTCCAAGCTGACGATTTCAGCGTGGTGGCCGAAGCCGCCACGGGACGCATCGTCTCGTCCCTCAACCTGATCTCACAGACCTGGACCTACGAGGGCATCCCGTTCGGCGTAGGGCGGCCCGAACTGGTGGGGACACTGCCCGAATACCGCAACCGTGGACTGATCCGCCTGCAAATGGACGAGGTTCATCGCTGGAGCGCCGCGCGCGGACAGATGGTCCAGGTCATTACGGGCATCCCGTATTACTATCGCCTGTTCGGCTATGAGATGGGCCTCGACCTGGACGGCGGCCGCGGCGGATTCGCGCCCAGCATCCCCGCGTTGAAAGACGGGGAACCCGAACCGTTTTCCATTCGTCCAGCGACCGAAGCGGACATCCCATTCCTGATGGACCTATATCGACAGGCCGCCACCCGCAGCGAAGTCTACGCCGTGCGGCCCGAGGCCATGTGGCGTTATGATCTGCTCGAACGTTCCCCGTCCAGCGTGGGACGCGGGGCCTGGGAAATCATCGAGCGCGCGGCGGACGGCGATCCCGTCGGCGCGTTGATGCGGCCCAATTACGCCTCGCGCGATACGTTGTTCGTGATGCGCTATGAACTGAAGACGGGCGTCTCATGGCTGGAGGTGAATCCCAGCGTGCTGCGCCATCTCTGGTCCATCTGTCAGACGCCCGATCCCGAGATTGGCAAGGTCAAGACGACTTACACCTTCCTGCTCGGACAGGACCACCCCGTCTATGCGTTGATGGGGGCCAGCCTGCCGCAGGCCCGCAAGCCGTATGCCTGGTATGTGCGCGTCCCTGACCTGCCAGCCTTCCTCCGCCACATTGCGCCCGCCCTCGAAGCGCGGCTGGAACGCTCCATCGCGGTCGGTTACAGCGGCGAGGTCAAGATCAGTTTCTACAAGACGGGACTGCGCCTGGTCTTCGAGCGTGGAAAACTGGTCACCACCGAAGACTGGCGCCCCAGCCCTGAGGACGACGGTCACGCCGCCTTCCCCGACCTGACCTTCCTGCAACTACTCTTCGGCTATCGCTCGCTGCAGGAATTACGCCTGTCCTTCGCCGATTGCGGGTGGCAGACCGAGACTGTCCGCGCGCTGTTGGAGATTCTCTTCCCGAAGAAAGCCTCCAGCGTGCTGGGCATCATGTAATTGCAGATTTCAAAAAACATCGTCTTTATTTCACAAGGAGAAACCAATGCAAGCCATCATCTTCCTCAATCACATCTGGCAGAAGGGAGCGCCACTCCCCGCCTGATCTTGACCGTTGTCCATGCGGCAACGGTCTCTGCAAGAAACTTTACAAAGGTAAATCATGTTTCGAAACTTAAAGTTGGACGCAAGCCAGGTCTATCTGTTCATCGAGTTCAGCGCCTCGGCCTTCTTCAGTATGATGTTTGTTTCGATGTCGCTGTACGAAGCCACCGTGGCGGGACTCAGCCCGATGCAGCTCGTGCTGGTCGGCACGGCGCTGGAGGTCTCGGCTTTCGTGTTCGAAATCCCCACCGGTGTGGTAGCCGATGCCTATTCCCGCCGACTCTCGATCATCATCGGCTACTTGCTGATGGGCGCGGGCTTCCTGGTCGAAGGGCTGTTCCCCGCCTTCCTGCCCATCCTGCTGGCACAAGTCATCTGGGGATTGGGCTACACCTTCACCAGCGGCGCCACCCAGGCCTGGATCACCGACGAGATCGGCGAAGAACCCGCCAACAAACTCTTCCTGCGCGCCACCCAGGTCGGCCTGACCGCCTCCCTGTTCGGCATGGGCGCGGCGGCCTTGATCGGCGGCTCGAACGTGGCTCTGCCCATCCTCGTCGGTGCGATCGGCGTGATCCTGATCGGCGTGACGTTGATCTTCATCATGCCCGAGACGGGCTTTCACCCTACGCCCAAGGAAGATCGCAACAACTGGCAGCACATGGGCCACACTTTCAAGGAAGGCTTGAAGGTCATACGCTCGCAGCCGCGCCTGATGAACATCGTCGGCGTAGGGTTGTTCTACGGACTGTATAGCGAGGGCTTCGACCGCCTGTGGGTCAAGCACATCCTCGACACCTTCGAGGTCCCCGCGATCTTCGGCCACAACGATGTGGCCTTCTTTTCCGCCCTGCGGGTGGCAGGCTCGCTGCTCACCATCCTGGCGATGCGCTTCGTGGAAAAACGCGTGGACACGGGCAGCCCGCTGGCCATTGGCCGCTCCATGCTGGCCGTGACAGGCCTGATCTCCGCCGCGCTGATTGGCTTTGCCGTCTCGCCGTGGCTGGCCCTGACCCTCGGCCTGTACCTGGTCATCGATGTGCTTCGCAGCGTGGCGGGGCCACTGCAATCGGCCTGGGTCAACCAGAAACTGCCGTCGAGCGTGCGCGCCACGATCCACTCGATGTTCAGCCAGGTGGACGCCGTCGGCCAGGTGGCGGGCGGACCCGTCGTGGCCGTCATTGCACGCTTTGCCTCGGTCATCGCCGCCCTCTCGACCTCGGGCCTGCTCCTGACCCCCGCGCTGTTCCTCGTCAGGCGGGCCAACCGCGTCAGCCAGGCGGAATCAGCCAAAGGTCCAGAAGTGGAAATCACTCCCGTGGATTAGAAAAAGAGACGGTCACCTTGTGGTGACCGTCTCTTTTATTCGGGGAAATCAAGTCCTTCCCACTCTTGCATGAAGCGCTCGACGAAATCGAGCATCACCTGATGGCGTCCCTCCGCAATTCGTTTGGCGGTGGGCGTGTTCATCATGTCCTTGAGCAAAAACAACTTCTCGTGGAAATGATTGATGGTGGCGCTCTTGCTGTTCTTGTACTCCTCGAAGGTGGCATGCATCTGCGGCGGGGAATCGGGGTCGTAGAGCGCGCGTCCCTTGTAGCCGCCGTAGGCGAAGGCACGGCCGATGCCGATTGCGCCTATAGCGTCCAGGCGGTCGGCGTCTTGCACGATGAACCCTTCGAGCGATTTCATCTTATTCTCCACGCCCGCGCCTTTGTACGAGACATGACGGATGATCTCGCAGACCTGCTCGATCACGGCTGACTCAACAGCCAGCGACTCCATCCACGCCTTGGCGCGGACGGGGGTGTCATCGTCGCCTGGGTTGAACTTCCAGTCGTCGAGGTCATGCAGCAGGGCGGCTAATTGGACGATGTAATCGTCGGCAGGCTCGCGCTGGCAGATGGCGATGGCGTTCTTCCATACACGGTAGATGTGCCACCAGTCGTGGCCCGAGGAATCATCGCTGAATTCCCGTTTGACGTGATCGGCGGTTCGTTGGAGGATGTCTTGTCGATTCATGGAGGCTATTTTGCCATAAAAATATTCCGCCAACAGTTGAGTTATCGACGGAATGGAGTCATGCGAAGTTATTTGCGGGCAAGGGAGAGCAGGATGAGCACAAGGATGTTGGCGGCTGTTCCAATCGGCAGATACCAAAGTCCCAAAACGCTGACCACGATCAGGGCATTGCGCGCCCAGGGCAGACCCAGCACAAAGCAGCCTGTGATTCCCAGAGCGGCCAGACCATACCCGACGAAGGTCAATTTCATCAGCGTGGAACGCGGCTCGATGCCGATTGCTTTCACAAGAGTCGCCCACGGACCCAACTGACCCGCGCGGTCTCCCGATGCGGCGGTGACGTAATCACCCACGGTTAGGGCGCGCGTGCCATCGAAGATCATCCAGCCTGCATTGAGGGCGACGAGGAGCACGATGAGCCAGGCTTTCCAATCCATGCGTCAGCCGTTCCACTTCATGTTCATGTATACGCCGCCGCGTTCGAGTTCATCCAGCATTTGCTTGAGACGTTTCTGCTTCGTGGATTCCTGTTGGGCGCGATTGATCCAGCCGATGTAATCGTTCTGCTGATAGGGCGGACGAGCCATGTACTCGTCCATCAACCCGCGCTCAAGCAATGCCTCGCGGAAGAAATCAGGCATCGGGTATCGGGGTCGGGTGGGCATAGGCTTCTCCTTTTCTATGCCTTGAGCGTGCACAACGCCTGGCGGATCTCGCCCAGATGATAGGCAGTGTGGACAACGCAAGCCAGCGCGCCGCCCATCGAGTCTTCATCCCAGGTTGGGTTATCCTGGAATATCTTGAAGACCCGACGGTACGTGGCTTCGAGCCTGGCCTTGAGCGCGCTCCACTCTTCGGGCGTGACCGCGCTCACCGTGCGCCAGACCTCACCCCAATCCACGCGCGAGGTGTCGTGCTGGACGACGTAGCGTTCGAGCACTTCCAGGTAGAAGATGACGTGGGCCACCTGGGCGGCCAGGGTGGCGCACTTTCCGCCCACGGGGATGGAGGCCTCTTGCGCGGAGACCGATTCGAGGGTCCAAAACAGGCCCGTATCGCGGTCGAGGTAGATTCCGTGATGGTTCTCGAAGGTCTCGTCCAGCAGGGCAAACAGGGTGTTGCGAAATGCTTCAGGTTGGATCAGGTCAGTCATGGTCAATTGGTCTTTTCGGGTGCGGGATCGAAGATGGCCGAGACAACGGCCTTGGCGTCGTAATAGCCCAGTCCATACTCGCGGACCAGCATGGCGCGGATGGCGTCGTGGCGGGTCAACTTGGTGCGCTTGATGATGTCGGCCAGTTCGTCCAGGGGCATGCCGAGTTTGTCCTGGATGGTTTCGATCTGAGTTTGCAGGGCGGCGTCCAGACTGTTCATGGGATAAGGCTCCTTTTGTGTATGGGGGATGGACTGTCAGATTATAGAACAAGTGTTCTGTAATTTCAAGTCCCACTTTTATCCCATTTTGGGGAAGCCATCAGACCTGAAGCTCACCCTCCATCGGGTCGCCCTGCCAGACCACCACCCGATTCCGACCGAGGGCCTTGGCCTGATACATGGCGCGGTCGGCCACGGTGATCAACTCGTCGCCCGTCTCGCCGTGTTGCGGAAACTCGGCAATGCCGCAGGAGATGGTCGACATGGCATCGCCGTATTGCAAAGGCAGGGTTGAGCCGAGGAACAGTTTGCGCCAGCGCTCGGCCACCTGTTGGGCAGCCTCTGCCTTGATGTTGGGCAAAACCGCCAGGAACTCCTCGCCACCGTAGCGGCAGATGATGTCCGCCACACGGGATTGACCGAGCAATTGAGCTGCCAGTTTCTTCAGGATCGCATCGCCCGCGCCGTGACCGAAGCGGTCGTTCAGATTCTTGAAATGGTCGATGTCGATCATGACAAAGCTGATCGGCGTACCATCCCGCTGGGCGCGGGCAAATTCGTGTTCGAGCATCTCGTCGAGGTAACGACGGTTGTACAGCCCTGTCAGCGGATCGCGGATGGCCTGTTCGCGCAGTTCATCCTGCAACAAGCGGATCTCGTCCAGTTGAAGCTGCAACTGACGATTCGCCTGACGGATCGCCTCCTCGACTTGTTTGCGCCCGGTGATATCCTCTTTGACGGCCACGAAGTGAGTCACCACTCCGCGCGAATCGGTGATCGGGGAAATACTGACTGCCTCGAAGTATTCCTCGCCATTCTTTTTACGGTTGATCAACTCGCCGCGCCACTCCCCGCCTGCCAGGATCGTCTCCCATAACTGGCGGTACGTCTCTAGCGGAGTCTTGCCCGATTTCAGGATGCGTGGATTTTGTCCAAGGGCCTCTTCCAGGCTGTAGCCCGTGATCTGTGAAAAGCGCGGATTGACGTATTCGATGTTCCCGCGCGTGTCGGTGATGACAATGGAGGACGGGCTCTGCTCAACCGCGCGGGACAACTGGCGCAGACGCCTGTCCACGTGGCGGCGTTCTTCGATCTCGCGTTCAGCGGCGGCATACAGGCGCGAATTCTCCACGGCCACAGCCACCTGGTCCGCAAAGGCGCGCAGGTTGTCGATGTGCCTGGGTGTGTAGAATCCAATCGAGCGGCTGTCGAGGTTGAGGAAGCCGACCACTTTGTCCTTGATGCGGATGGGCATATTGGCGTAGGAGCGGATCCAGGCTCCGCTCTCGGTAAGAATCCAATCGGGATGGTTATATGTGTCGGAGATGATGATGGGATCGCCCATTTCATAGGCCTGTTTATAGATCGGGGACGTTTGCAGGAAGACCCCGGAAGTATCGACCTTGATCTTCGCGATCATCTCAGGCGGATACCCATGAAAGCGGACATACTGCAACCCGCCGGTCTCGTCCAGCAGGGCAATGCTGGCGGCGTCGATGGGCACGACCCGTCCCACGTTCTCGAGGATCTTTTCGAGAACGCCGTCGAAATCGAGGGTGCTGGTAAGGGCCTCAGCGGTGTCGCGCAGAGCCTCGGCCAGGATGCGCTGTTCGCGCTCGGCCGCCTCAAAGCGTTTCCGCTTGGAAATGTCATGGAAGAGGAAGAATTTGCCCAGAGTCCGTCCCTGTTCATCCTGGATCGGGGAGATGGTCAACTCATAGGCGGTCTCCTGCCCGTCGACGCCAAAGAGCACTTCCTCCTTACAAGTGGAGATCTCGGCGTAGCGCTGGAAGATTCCACCCCAGGGCGGGGGCAGGTCTATTGGCGCGGCGCCAAGCACGGACGGGGATAATCCGAGCATGGTCTGGGCGGCATGGTTGAAGTCGAGGATCAGGCCCGCAGGGTTGAGCACGATCATCAGGTCCTGTAGATTCTCGACCACGGTATTACGCGCCACGGGGATGACGTCGAACAGGCGCCCACGCAGGAGGGCCCAGCCGAAAAAGGTTCCCAACCAAATGAAGGAGACCGGCGTCCAATCGAAGCCGCGGATGGGCAGGAGCCTCATCACGTATAGGAATCCCACCACGATGGGCAGGATCAGACCGAGGGTCAGGATAAGGGTGTTGCGAAAATACAGGGTGCGGTAACGGAAGGCGGTGATAAGAACGACGATGGTGGCAATCGAGACCAGCGTCATGTAGGCAATGTACATCCAGTAGACCGGACCCATGGCCGAGACCACCAGGAAGATCGATCCAGACCAGCTCAGGTGATAGTCGTAACGCCACAGGTTGTGCCATGGACTGGTGAAGGCAATGACCAGAAAAAAAATGGACAGGATCAGGAACAGATTCAGACGGCGGCGAGTCAGCCACGGCCCGTTGCCAGTGTATTCGAGGGCCAGGGTGAACGAAGCCAGGGCGGTAAATACAGAAGGGAGGTAGATAAAGCTGAGGAGCAGGATGCGGAGCGAAAGGTCCGACACCGAGATGCCCAACGCATACAGCAACGACCAGACCGTGACCAGCCCCATCAAACGGCGGAAGGCGTGAGTCAAAGGCGTGTTCTGATATCGCCGCGTATAGAAGACCACTCCCCCTGTGATTAGCGCGGAAATCAGCAAGGGCCAGATGAAGGGCGTATAACTCATTTGTTGGCTTGACAGAGAAAGCGAATCACCAAATGCGAATTATAGCATTTGACGCGTTGAAGGGGGCCAAAAGATGTAAAATACCCTGGTATCTTCGAAAAAAAAGAGGCCAGATGAACGAAGTCATGCAGGTGTTGATGCAACGCAAATCGGTGCGGGCTTATACCGATGAGCCGATCCGTGCGGAGGTACGAGAGGCGATTCTACAAGCTGCGTTGCGCGCACCCACAGCGGGGAACCTGATGTTGTACTCCATCCTGGATATAACCGACCAGGCGGTCAAGGACCATCTGGCTGTCACCTGCGACCACCAACCCTTCATCGCCCGTGCGCCGATGGTTTGGCTGTTCCTGGCGGACTATCAACGCTGGTATGATGCCTTCCTTGCCAGCGGCGTGGAGGAAACCTGTGCACAGAGAGGCGAGTCCATGCGCAGGCCTGCGGAAGGTGACTTGTTCCTGGCTTGCAGCGACGCGCTCATCGCTGCGCAGAACGCGGTCATCGCGGCAGAGTCGTTCGGGGTCGGGTCTTGCTACATCGGAGACATCATGGAGCAGTATGAGGTCCACAAGGAATTGCTCGGGTTGCCGCAATACGTCTTCCCGATCTGCATGCTGGTCTTTGGGCACCCCACCCAACAGCAACTGGACCGGGAGATGACCACCCGCTTCGACTCGAAGTTCATCGTCTTCGAGAATCGGTATCGCAGACTCGGCAAGTCCGAGTTCGAAGAGATGTTCGCGGAACGCGAAGCGGCGCGCGCAAAGGGTCACACTGCCGACAGCGTGCAAAATGTGGGACAGGCCACCTACCTGCGCAAGTTCGATGCAGACTTTACAAAGGAAATGACCCGTTCGGTCAAATTGATGTTGCAGGAATGGCTAAAATAGCCGACAAAATTTCACCAAAGGAAGAGTACACAGGAGGCACACATGGAAGTTCTCGGCATCGACGTCGGAGGATCGGGTATCAAGGGCGCACCTGTCGACACCAAAACGGGCAAGCTGCTGGCGGAGCGGTACCGCATCAAGACCCCAAAAAATGCGGAACCGCGGCCTGTGGCCGAAGTGGTGGATAAAATTGCCAAGTCCTTCAACTGGAAAGGACCCATCGGCATCGGCTTCCCCGCGCCGATCAAGAGTGGGGTAGCCATGATGGCCGCCAACATCTCGCCCGAATGGGTCGGCGTCAACGCGGACGAACTATTCACCAAGGTCACAGGCTGTGACTGCACCCTGGTCAACGACGCGGACGCGGCCGGGCTGGCCGAGATGGCTTTCGGGGCGGGGCGCGGCCAGGCCGGGACCGTCATCCTGCTCACACTCGGGACGGGCATCGGCTCGGCCATCTTCGACGGCGGACATTTGCCTCCCAACACCGCGTTCGGTCACCTCGACATGAAGGG
>CALFXA010000163.1 GCA_937928015.1 uncultured Anaerolineales bacterium
CCGTCCGCGCGGTGACGTGAGCGGACTCGTCCCCGTTATGTCGAGCGTGACTCCTCCCCCGGGCGCCCCTTCGCTGACCGATCCATTCAGCCCGACCCCGTACCTGTCGCCCGATATGGTCAAGGCGGCCCAGGCCCTGTCGACCAGCCTACCGGCCGGCGTGACGATGATTTATGACCCGAAGAACGGCTTCGGCTGGAACGACCCGCAAGGCTGGCAGGTGTACTTCGGTTCGGCTTCGAAGGACATGGCGCTCAAGGTGCGTGTGTATCAATCCCTGGTGGCGTCCCTCTCGGCGCGGGGCGTCATCCCCGCCTTTATCAGCGTGGTCCACGTGGACGCGCCGTACTATCGGATGGCACAGTAATGGAAGAGATCTTTGTTGGCATTGACGTCGGCACGACCAAGGTCTGCACGCTGGTGGGGCGCGTGGAGGCCGAGAATCAGATCCGTATTTTGGGGATGGGTCTGGAGCCTTCGGAGGGCATCCGCAAGGGCGTGATCGTGGACCTGGGCGCGGCCTCCAAGGCGATTGCCCGCTCGGTCGAGAAGGCCGAGCAGACCTCGGGTCTGGAGATCACGTCTGCGCTGGTAAGCCTGGCGGGGGCACACGTCTCGTCGATCAACAGCCGCGGAGCCATCGCCGTCCCGCACGGGATGATTGATGCGGTGGACGTGGCGCGCGTCATCGAACAGGCACGCACGGTGGCGATCCCGCATGACCGCGAGATCGTGCACGTCGTCCAGCGCGGCTTCACCGTGGACGGGCAGGAGGGCATCCACATGCCCGTGGGGATGCACGGTTACAAGCTGGAAGTCGAGACGCATATCATCACCGCTGCCGCCGCCACGGTGGACAACCTGCGCCAGTGCGTGGGCGCGGCGGGTGTGCAGGTGGATCAGTTTGTGCTGAATCCGCTGGCCTCCGCCGAAGTAGTGTTGACCGAGAACGAACGTCAGATGGGCGTGGCTGTCTGCGACATCGGCGGCGGCACCACCGATCTGGCCATCTATGTGGATGGTCAGGTGTGGCACACGATGGTGCTGGCGGTCGGTGGAAACCACGTCACACAGGATATTGCACACGGCCTGCGCCTGCCCGTCACGCAGGCTGAGGAAGTGAAGAAGCAACAGGGACATGCCGTCCGCGCCGAGGTGGGGCCTGAGGAATATTTCAGTATCCGTCCGTTCGGCGAGGACCATCCCGTGCAGATCAACCGTCAGGACCTGGCGCACATCATCGAGGCGCGCACCGAAGAGATCTTCAACCTGATCATGCAGGAGATCAAACGCTCGGGCTACGATGGCCTGCTGCCCGCGGGCATCGTCCTCACCGGCGGGACCTCGGCGCTGCCCGGCATCAAACGCGTCGCCAGCGAAGTGCTGCACATGCCCGTCCGCACGGCCCAGCCCGAGAACCTGGTCGGCCTGGTGGAAAAGTTGAACTCACCCTCGTTCTCGACCAGCGTGGGACTGTTGCGCTGGGCCTTGACCATGCACGATCACGACCTTGCCATGGGAAGCGACCGTAACCGCCGCCGCCCGAAAGGAGAAAGCACTATGAATTTTGATGGCATCAAGAACTGGCTCAAACGTCTGCTTCCATAGCAACAGGAGAATTCGAGGCTCCTTGAGTCGTATGAATTCTCACAAGAAACCTTAAAACCCTTTTAAATTTTCACATTCTCGTTTAAGATTGGCTCATCCTTGGCCAGGAGGAACACATGGATCAGATTCGAAAACCAAATCCGCAAGTTGAGACCTTCGCGCGCATCAAGGTCATTGGTGTGGGCGGCGGCGGACAGAATGCCGTCAACCGCATGATCGAAGAAGGCATCGAGGGCGTCGAGTTCATTTCCGCCAACACCGATGCACAGGCTCTCAACCTTTCCAAGGCGCCCATCCGTGTGCGTCTCGGTGATAAACTCACGCGTGGTCTCGGCGCGGGCGGCGATCCTGAGGTCGGCCGCAAGGCCGCCGAAGAATCAGCCGACGAACTGTACAACGTGCTCAAGGGCGCGGACATGGTCTTCGTCACCGCGGGCATGGGCGGCGGCACGGGCACGGGTGCGGCCCCCGTCGTCGCACAGGTTGCCAAGGAGTCGGGCGCGCTCACCATCGGCGTGGTCACCCGTCCCTTCACCTTCGAAGGCGGACGCCGCATGACCTCCGCCGAGAATGGCATCGGCAAGATGAAGGAGCACGCCCACACCCTCATCTCGATCCCCAACGACCGCCTGCTGCAACTGGCCGATAAGAAGTCCAGCCTACAGGATGCCTTCCGCATGGCCGATGAGGTTCTGCATCAGGGTATCCAGGGCATCTCTGAACTGATCACCATCCCTGGCTTGATCAACCTCGACTTTGCCGACGTCAAGGCGATCATGTCCGAGGGCGGCGCGGCCCTTATGGCCGTTGGCCGCGGCAAGGGCGATGACCGCGCCAAACTGGCCGCCGAGCAGGCCATCTCCAGTCAACTGCTCGACATCACCATCGACGGCGCGCGCGGCGTGCTCTTCAACGTGACGGGCGGTTCCAACCTGACCCTCTTCGAGGTCAACCAGGCCGCGGCCATCATCCGCGAAACCGCTCATCCCGATGTCAACATGATCTTCGGCGCCGTGATCGACCCGAACATGGGCGACGAGATTCGCGTGACCGTCATCGCGACCGGCTTCGAGCGCTCCGGCGTTCCGCGACGCGCCCTCGAGCGCATGACCACGCGGACCGAGCGGCCTGTTTCCTCGCCGTTGGGCTACGTCCGCCCGACCGAATCCGTCAGCGTGGACGCCGAGGTCAGGCACGGCGGCGAGTCCAAGCCTGCGCCGTCGGTCCCTTCCACCTACAGCAGTGACGACCTCGACATCCCGACCTTCCTGCGTAATCGCCGCTAATCTTCACAAACGCCTAGTCCTTCCGGGGCGGGTCAGATATAATCTGATCCGCCCTTTGATTTCATTCGTTTCATACCTGTGTATGAAACGTTGCATCTTTTTACAAGACGTTTGCCCCGCTTCATGTTGAAATATATCGGCACCATTGCCCAAGTCTTCAACCTGCTCCTTCATGGGGAATTCGAACGATTCCATGTAACCTTGTCGCATCAATTTCTGCCGGTGTATTTTGCAGTCTGGCGACGAGTTTTCAGTCGTTATCCCAAGCCTCGTAATGCGCAAGGAATCGCCCGTGATCCGATCATGGTCTATCAAATGGCCAAGGTCGGTTCGCGCTCGGTGCTCTTCTCGTTGGAATATTCCTACGCGCGGCATACCCTGCCCGGTGTGCCCATTTATCATATTCACAAACTAGCAGACCTGGATGCGCACGAAGAACGCGCTCGTCGGTCCAGCGATGTTGAGGAACTCAAGACGGTGCGGCAATACAGGCAGATTCTCAGGGACTTTGATGAACTGCCCGACCAGCACTGGAACGTCATCAGCCTGGTGCGTGACCCTGTGGCTCGCAACGTCGGCGCCTTCTTCCACAACCTGGATCGCTACATCCCAAACTGGAAGATATTCTGGAAGGAAGGTTCGCTGACCACGGCCGAGATCATGCAGGTCTTTTTGCGGGATGAACAGGCACACCACACCGCCGACGGATGGTTCGACGTGGAGTTCAAGTCTGTGTTGGGCATCGATGTGTATGGGGTTCCCTTTAATACGGCCGAGGGATATCGGCTTTACTCCAACCCGCCCAAGGTGGACCTGGTCATTATCCGCCTTGAAGACCTGAACCGTGTGGCTGTCCCCGTGATGGACAAGTTCCTGGGCATCCATGATTTCAAGCTATATCCGTCCAACATTGGTGACGAAAAGGAGTACGCCAAGGTATACCGGGCCTTCAAAGCCACTCCCTTGCCGCTTGATTATGTGCAACGAATCTACCAGTCCCGTTTCGCACGTCACTTTTACACCGAGACGGAGATCACGGCCTTCACCAACAAGTGGGCCCGGCTGACCCGTCCCCGCAGCCGTTGACCGCGCGTTTTTCATGCTACAATTAATAAGATGAAAGCCACCCTACCTCGCATCGAGCACGAATCCTATATCAAGCATCGCAGGCAAATGCGGCAGCAGATCATCCTGCCCGTGGCGCTGGCGACGATTTTGATGCTTGCGCTGATCGTCCTGATCTGCGTTGCCACCTTCCGCGATAACGGGGACGTGGGCCGCTGGGCCGCCATCTCGACGATCTGGATCGTCGTCCCCATCCTGTTCGCGGGACTGGTGACGTTGATCATCTTGGGCGGCCTGATCTACCTGATGATGCGTCTGCTGGGCATCCTGCCGACCTATACGGGCCTCGCGCAAGATTACGTCCAACTTGGGGCACTCTACGTGCAGCGCTTTACGGAGGCGGCCGTCAAGCCCATCTTTGCCGTGGACGGATTGGCTGCGTACTTCAAAGTGATCTTTGGGAGAAAATAGATATGCAGAACAAGAACAAAGTAATTTTGATAGGCACCCTGATCGGTGCCGCAACGGGACTGGTCGCCGCTGTGCTGCTCACCCGCCGCGCGGAGAAGGAAGAAAAGGAAGCCGCCCTCACGACGGGGGAGGGCATCAAGCTGGGCGCCCTGATCTTTGGCTTGTTGCGCGCCATCGCCTCCCTGGGCGACGATTAGACGATACATCGTTGATGAGATGAAGGACCGAGAGACCCTCGGTCCTTTTTATTATGGGTAAATAAGAACATTCGTGCTAAAATAGGCCATTCTTTTATCGAATCCATAATTTGTGAGGATACCTGTCATGAGCCCGATCACCATTTCCAAACAGACGGCACGACGTTTTGTCCTTGGCAAGCAGGGGCTTTGGCCTGGACGCCGCTGGCGCGGCAAGAAAGGCGTGGTCGAGGCCATGCGCACGGGCGAGGCTTTGCAGTTGGACCCGTTGAACATCGCTGCACGTAGTCAGGACATTATTTTGCATAGCCGCGTGCTGGATTACAAGACCGATTATCTATATCAGGTGGCTTACGAAGAGCGTCAGTTTTTTGATTATGGCGGCTGGCTGGCAATGTATCCCATGCAGGAACTTCCCTACTGGCGCTTGCACATGGAGAAACGCACGCGTGACGAGTATGTGAAATATTTTGTCCCCGAGCATCAGGCGGTGCTGGAGCAGGTGCGCGCGCAGTTGCGGGAACGTGGTCCGCTGGGGAATCGGGATTTCGATGGCAAGCGCCTGGAGTTGCAAAGTTATCGCGGGCGCAAGGAAACCTCGGTGGCGCTGTTCGATATGTGGCTCTCAGGCGAGTTGATGATCCATCACCGTGTGGGATTCGACCGCGTGTACGACTTCCGCGAGAACATCGCGCCCAAACAATTCGATTATGTGGCCTCTGAAAAGGAGACCGAAGAGTTCTTCGCGCGTAAATCTGTGGCTTTTATGGGCCTGAAGAACGAGAATCATGTCCGCGCTGAGATGCGTGGTTATCTGCGCGAGAACTACTCGATCGAGCAGATGAAGGAAATGCTCGGGCGTTGGAAAGAGTCTGGGATGTTCGAGCAGGTTAAGGTCGAGGGCGGGAAGGAGTCCTATCTCATTCTGGCGGAAGATGTTCCCGTGTTGGATACGCTCGCGAAAGGGAAACTTCCCAGGGGATGGAATCCCAAAGAGACGACCACGCTGGAGGAAGTCACATTGCTCTCTCCACTGGATATCGTGAGCGCGCGCGGGCGGGCGAAGAAGCTGTTCGATTTCGAGTACAAGTGGGAAGTGTACACGCCGCTGCCGCTGCGCCGCTGGGGATATTATGTTCTGCCGATCCTATACGGCGATGACCTTGTGGCGCGCCTGGACCCCAAACTGGACCGCAAAACGATGACGTTGCACATCCTGGGATTCTGGCTGGAGGAGGATGCACCCACGGATGAAGCCTTTGCGAATGCACTGGGGCGCGGGATTGCGCGATTTGCTAAACTGATCGGGGCGAAAAAGATTCAGGCGGATGGAATCCAGTCAAGGCGTTTGGCAACGCAGGCGCGCCGAATCTGGAAGCCCATCCTTGACTCGGATTAAAAACCCATCTATATTGCAAGCATTGTTGGCGCTTTGCCGCGTTGACCGGGTTTATGCGCGGCCAGGGCAACGAAATAACTGTGATTTATGATTGCTGCTAACGGATAGGCGCAAAGGATAAAAATGAAATTTGCAAAATGGGTCTTTCTGCTGGCAGGCGTGTACGGCATTCTCATCACTTTGCCGCTTTACAACGAGGCGCAAACCGCGCAGATGTTCCCGCCTGCGGTCAATCACCCCGAATATTATTACGGCTTTGCGGGTGTGGTGCTGGCCTGGCAGGTGGCTTTCCTGCTCATTGCGCGCAACCCGCTTCAACACCGTTCGCTGATGGTGGCCGCCATTCTGGAAAAGGCCTCGTATGGGATCTCCGTCCTGGTGTTGTTCTTGCAGGCGCGGGTGACCACGTCCACGTTGACCTTCGGCCTGATCGACCTTGTGTTGGGTATTCTCTTTGTGATGGCGTATCTGCTGACGGGCAGGGAAGCCGTCAAATAAAAAGGCAACCCATTCAGGTTGCCCTTCTTCTCTTGGGGCTATTATGCCCGCTTCAAACAGACCAACCCTTTCAGGTAGGCGCCCTCGGGGAATTCGAGCGCCACAGGATGGTCCGCGCCCTGAGCCAGGTACTCCACGATGCTGGCGTCCACGCCCGCGTCCAGCGCGGCGGAGGCGACGATCTTTTGGAACAGCCCCGCGTCGATCCCACCCGAGCACGAGAACGTGACCAGAATTCCGCCGGGCCGCAGCAGCTTGAAGGCCAGGCGGTTGATGTCCTTGTAGCCGCGTGAGGCCTTCTCGGCCTGAGCCGCCGTCGGCGCGAACTTTGGGGGATCGAGCACGATCAGGTCGAAGGAGCGCCGCGCATCGCGGAACTTCCTCAGCACCTGGAAGACATCGCCCTCCACCCATTCCTGACCTTCAGCCTGCATCCCGTTTAAGGAGACATTTTCACGCGCCAGGGCCAACGCCTCGCCTGAGGCGTCCACCGAGGTGACGGATTTCGCGCCGCCCGCCCAGGCATTGACCGTGAATCCGCCCGTGTAGCAGAAGCAATCCAACACGTCGCGTCCCTGCGCCAGCTCGCGCACCCGCTGACGATTCTTGCGCTGGTCGAGGTAGAAGCCCGTCTTGTGGCCGCTTTGCAGGTTGACGTTGAATTTCAGCCCGTGCTCGGTGATCGAGAAGACGGGAGAAGAAAGTTCACCGCGCAGCACGCCGACGATTTGTGGCAGCCCTTCGAGTTCGCGCACGTCCGCGTCCGAGCGCTCATAGATGACCTTCAGTCCCGTCTCTTCAAGCAGCAGGTCGGCCAGAGTTTCTTTCCAAAACTCCGTGCCCGCGGTGAGCGATTGCATCACCAGCACGTCGCCGTAACGGTCCACCACCAGACCGGGGATGCCGTCCGATTCGGCGTGGATCAGGCGAATCGAGTCCGTGTCGCGGGTCAGGTGCCAGGTATCCCGTGCCGCCAACGCGGTGCGGATACGCTTGCGAAAGAAGTCGGCGTTGACCTCTTCTGCGGGGTCGAAGGTCCAGATGCGCGCACGGATCTGCGAGGCGGGTGAATAGGCGGCTCGGGCCAGGAACTCCCGATTTAACGAGAGCAGGTCCACGATCCCGCCCGGGGCGGGCTCTTCTTCCACTTGCTGGATCGCGCCCGAGAAGACCCAGGGGTGACGGCGCAGCAGCGATTTCTCACGTCCAGCTTTGAGGAGGATCGGCATCAGCTTTTCCCTTCCTCGGTGAACGGGCGGAATACTTCCATCCAGCGTTCGGGCGCTTCGAGTGATTTCCAGCCAAACTGGCGATACAGGCCGTGGGCGTCGCGCGTGGCGAGTGTCCAGCGGCGCAGGCCTTGCAGCTCAGGGTGGCTCATGATGGTTTGCATCAACCACTTGCCGAGGCCGTGCGCGCGATAATCCTCATGGATGAAGACGTCGCACAGGTAGGCGAAGATGGCGTAATCGGTGACGACGCGTGCCAGGCCGATCTGTCGTTCGCCATCGTAGACGCCAAAGACCAGCGAGTTTTGCAGCGCGCGCTCGGTGCGTTCGCGCGGACGGCCTTTGGCCCAGTAGGCGCGCGTCAGCATGTCGATAATGGCGTCCACGTCCAGGCGGGCGGGATCAGTGGAGATAAGAAAGCCGTCGCGGCGGGTCTCATAAAATTTATTCATGGCGGGAGTGTATCACAAGTGGTATCATGACGGCTTGCCAAAGGAGACGCATGTTCAAACCCATTCGTTGGAAACAATTTCCGAGAGATTTCCTGATCATCCAGGTTGGTTTTTTTCTGTTCGGATTGGCGATCACGCTGATGATCCGCGCTAACCTGGGGACGAGCGCCTGGGCGGTTCTGGAAGTGGCCTTGTCCAAAATCCTGCACATCACAGTCGGGACGATGACCGTGTTGATGGGGTTCATCGTGCTTTCAGGCGCGCTGATCATGCGCGAGAGGCTGGGCTGGGGTACGCTGGCCAATATTCTGTCCATCGGGCCGTGGGAGGATTTCTGGCTGGCCAGGATTCCTTCGGTGAGTGACAACCTGCCTTTGCAGATTGGTATGTTGATGGCCGCCATCTTTTTGATGGGACTGGCCAGCGCCATCTACATCGGCGTGGATGCGGGCGCGGGTCCGCGTGACAGCATGATGCTGGCGATCAAGCGCACCACCGGCGTCAGCATCCGCGTGGCGCGCGGCATCATCGAGGTGACGGTGGTCACCATCGGCTGGCTGCTGGGCGGGCCCGTGGGGATCGGTACGCTGGTCTACGCCCTACTGGTGGGACCGTCTGTGCAGTTGGGCTTCAAGATCTTCAATGTCCAACCGCATAAACCATTGGAGGTCGAAGTGCAGGCGGAGATCGAAGGGGGAGCGGAATAGAAAAATCGGTACCTGGTACTGTCTTTGTGGAAAGGAGCCAACTATGACCCCGAAGCAAGTCACTCGTCCGACCTTCCCCAAGGGGTACGTGGATCACCCCGTTTCGGAAGTCCCGTGGGAATACGTAGAGCAACGTTTGCGCGAGTCGGTCAATTACTGGCTGTGCTCGGTGCGCCCCGATGGACGCCCGCATGTCATCCCGCGCTGGGGCGTGTACCTGGACGGCAAGTTCTATTACGATGGCAGCCCCGAGACGCGACATGCCCGTAATTTGGAGGCGAATCCGAACGTCAGCCTGCACCTCGAAAGCGGCAACGACGTGGTCATCATGGATGGAACATCACAGCCCGCGGGCAAACCCGCGCCCGAGTTCGCCGTCCGTTTGGCGGAGGCATATCGCGCCAAGTACGCGAGCGAAGGCTACAGCCCCGAACCCACGCAATGGGATGAGGGCGGGCTGTATGTTTTTACCCCGCGTCAATGCCTGGCCTGGACAAAGTTCTTCGAGAACCCGACCAAGTTCGTGTTGTAACAACCCATGTGGTCCTACCTGCTGCAAGGCATCGGATTCGGCCTGGCGGCTGCCGCCCAGCCTGGACCGTTCCAGACCTACCTCGTATCCCAGACGCTGCTGAAAGGCTGGCAGCGAACTCTGCCCGCCGCCTTTGCGCCACTGATCAGCGACGGGCCGATCATCCTACTGTGCCTGTTCGTGCTGAGTCAGGTCCCCGCCTGGATGCAGCGCATCCTTTACTTTGCGGGTGGACTCTTCATCCTGTACCTGGCCTTCGGCGCCTACAAAGCCTGGCGAGACTTCGCCCCATCCCTGCCCGCGCCCGAGTCGGGGGCCCAGCAAAGCGTGCTCAAGGCTGCGCTGATGAACGCGCTCAATCCCAGCCCATACATTTACTGGACCCTGGTGACAGGCCCGATCCTGCTGCGCGGCTGGCGCGAGACTCCGCTCCACGGGATTGGCTTTCTGGCAGGCTTTTACGTTACCATCGTGCTCAGTCTGATGGGGATCATCCTTGTATTTGGCACGGCACAGCGCTTCGGACCCAAGGTCAACCGTGCATTGTTGGGTGTTTCGGCGGTGGCGTTGTTGTGTTTTGGCGTGTATCAGATGTGGCTGGGGGTAGTAGGATAGGTGAGCTTAAACCGTTGAAGTGATAACTCTAACTAAAAAAAACAAGTTGCTACCCTTACTTTTTGAATCGCTTTAAAACAAGGTCCTTAACGCAAAGGCGCAAAGACGCTAGTATTTAATACTTTGTTCTTTGCGACTCTGCACCTTTGCGTTAAAAAAAGAAACCCGCCTTCAAAGGGCGGGCTTCTTTCATCTTTTTTTTCCTACTTCTTCAATTTCTTCCCCACTTCCATCACAATCAGTACCACGACTCCTGCCGTGATCGCAATCGACAGGTCACACAGGCTGAGCGGAATCACGCCGAAGAACTCGGCCAGGAACGGGATGTAGAGCACGCTCAGTTGCAGGACCACCACCAGCGCGGCCATGCCCGCCAGCAGCGGATTGCTCATCAGCCGCAGCTTGAGGAAGGAGTCCTTCGAGGAGCGCGAAGCCAGCGCCTGGAAGACCTGCGCGAAGGCCAGGAAGGTGAAGACCATCGTCTGCCATTGTTCCAGGCCGCGGAAGTAGTACCAGGAGCCGAGCGCCAGCGCCAGCCCGCCGATCAGTGCGCCGACCCAGACCACCTGCAGGCCCGCGCCGCGCGAGAATACGCCTTCCTTCGGCGAATAGGGCGGACGCTTCATCGTGTCGCTTTCGGCGTTTTCCACGCCCATACCCAGGCCGAGCAGGCCATCGGTCAGCAGGTTGAGCCACAGCAATTGCAGCGGCAGCAGCGGAATGGGCTTACCGAGGAAGGGCGCCAGCAGCATCACCAGCACCTTGCCGATATTGCCCGCCACGCTGAAGCGCACGAACTTGCGGATGTTGTCATAGATGACGCGCCCCTCTTTGACCGCGCTGACGATGGTGGCGAAGTTATCGTCCAGAAGCACCATGTCGGCGGCTTCCTTAGAGACGTCCGTGCCCGTGATGCCCATCGCCACGCCGATGTCCGCGCGGCGCAGGGCGGGGGCATCGTTCACGCCGTCGCCTGTCATCGAGACGATGTGTCCGCGCTCCTGCAAAGCCTGCACGATTTTCAACTTATGCTCGGGCGAGACACGTGCGAAGACCTGCGCATCCTCGACCACGGCTTTCAATTCCTCGAAGGACAGCGTCTCAAGCTCGGCGCCCGTCAACACGCGGCCCGTCTCGGCGATGCCCAGCTGACGCGCGATCTCCGCCGCCGTCAGCGGGTGGTCGCCCGTGATCATCACCGTGCGGATGCCCGCGCTCCTGGTCACGGCCACCGCATCGCGTACCTCTTCGCGCGGCGGGTCGATCATCCCGAACAGGCCGACGAAGGTCAGGTTCTGTTCCAGGTCGGTCTGGATAATCTCAGGGATTTGGTCCAGCAGGCGGAAGGCGACGCCCAGGACGCGCATACCCTTTTTGGCCAGCCGCTCGTTGGCCGCCTCGATCCTGGACCTCCAGCCTGCATCCACGGGAACGGCTTTTCCCTCCGCCCAGACCTGGCTCGACAGGCCGAGCAAACCGTCCACGCTGCCTTTGGTGAAGGCGATGTAACGATGGCTGCCGATCTCCAGCCCCGCCAGCACCGTTGGGTCGTACTGCCCGAGATGGTGGACGGTGGTCATGCGTTTGCGATCCGAGTCGAAGGGCAGTTCCGCCGCGCGCGGGAAGGACGTGTCCAGCGCGGACTTCCAGTAGCCCATGCGGGCGGCGGCGGCCACCAGTGCGCCCTCGGTCGGGTCGCCGAGGGTGTGGAAGCGGTCGTCGCCCTCGTCCACCAGGCGGGCATCGTTACACAGCGTGCCGCCAATGGCCGTCAGCGAGAGCGCCGACTGTGCGGGCGCGCCCAGGCCTTTCGTCGCGACGAAGGAGCCGCTGCGGTCCATTTCCTCGGTCAGGTCAAGGGCGTGGTCGGCCACGTCCAGCACGACCACGCTCATGCGGTTCTCGGTCAGCGTGCCGGTCTTGTCCGAGCAGATGACCGTCACCGAGCCGAGCGTCTCCACGGCGGGCAATTTGCGGATGAGCGAGTTCTGCTTCAGCATGCGCTGCGCACCGAGCGCCAGGGTGATGGTCACCACGGCGGGCAGGCCTTCGGGCACGATGGCCACCGCCACGCTGACGGCCGTCAGCAACATGTGACGCAACTCGTCGCCGCGCAGCAGGCCGAGTACCGCAATGAAGACCGCAATGACCACGCCCGCAACAGCCAGATTCTTGCCGAGCGTGTCGAGCCGTTTTTGCAGTGGGGTCTGGCCTGCATCGCTCTGCTGGATCAAGTCGGCGATCTTGCCCAGTTCGGTCTGCATACCCGTAGCGATGACCAGCGCCAGCCCGCGCCCCTGGGTGACGATCGTGCCCATGTAGCCCATGTTGCGGCGGTCGCCGAGAGGGAGCGCCTGCCCTGAGCCTGCCGAAGGGTCGCCTGAAAGCGCAGCGCTTTGCTTTTCGACAGGTTCGGATTCGCCCGTCAGCGCGGCTTCCTGAACCCGCAGGTTGACCGCTTCGAGCAGGCGCACGTCCGCGGGGAGGACGTTGCCCGCTTCGAGTTGCAGGATGTCGCCGGGGACGAGGTCCCGCGCCGATAACGGAGTCAACTTCCCGTCACGGATGACACGCACCTCGGGCACCGATAACTTCTTCAGCGCGGCGATGGCCTGTTCGGCGCGGTATTCCTGGATGAATCCCAGAATGGCATACAGCAGCACGATGGCCGCGATGGCGATGGTGTTCTTCGTGTCGCCCAGCAGGCCCGCCACCACGGCGGCGGCGATCAGGATCAGCACCATCGTGGCGGTGATCTGCTCCCAGAAGATTTTCAGCGGCGTGCGCCCTCCCTTTTCGACCAACTCGTTGCGGCCGTATTTTTCCAGCCGCGCGGCGGCTTCGGCCTGGGTCAGGCCCATTGCCTGATCCGATGCCAACTCTTTCAGACTTTCATCGACACGGTTCAAATGCCAGTTCATGTTACTCCACATCCATTTCCTTGCGCGGACCGCTCAAGAATGCGGCAATCTGTGCGCGATAGACGAACACCGCATAGGCCAGCATGACCAGCGCACCGCCCGCCAAAATGATGGGCAGGAATTGCTTGAGATAATGGCTGATCAGCATCCACTCGCGCCCGAGCAGATAACCGACCCCAATCAATAGTGTACACCAGACGTAGGTCCCGACGAAGGTGGCTGCGAGAAATTTGGGGAAGGGGATGCGCGCCAGTCCCGCGGGGATGCTGACCAGGGTGCGGATTCCTGGGATGAGCCTGCCGATCAGGATGATCCCCAGCCCGAACTTGTGGACCTGTTCTTCGGCGCGGGCGATGTGACTTGCATCGAGGCGGAACCAGCCTGCGAACTTCTCGATCACAGGGCGGCCACCCATCCGCGCCACCCAGTAGGTAATGGAGGCGCCCAACGCGCTGCCCAGCCCTGCGTACAGGCCGCCGAGGAGGATGTAGCCCGGGTGGATGCCGTGCCGCTCGATCAGCATCCAGCCCGCAAAGGCCAGGATGATCTCGCTGGGGGTGATGCCTGTGGCGTTCTCGAATGCCATCAGGCCGAAGACGCCCGCCCAGCCGAATTGGTCGAAGATGGTTTGCAAGGTGGAAAGCACGAAGGTTTCGGTTTGGTCGAACATGATGGCTCCTCTAACGTGGTGGGCGGCAATAAAAAAGACCACCGCCAAAATTGGCGATGGTCTTGCCTTTTGCTGAACAGCCGGGAACGAATTCCGTATTGACGACTGCACATCCCGCAAGCGGGCGGCTACTCCCCATCGGAGTGGCCGCAGTATACAGAATGCGTCGGGCCGTGTCAATCGCTGTTGGATAAGAATTTTCTCATATCAGCTTGCAAAGTCCATCGGCTTGATATATTCTGGGGATACGTTCCTTGCAATCGAAAGGTGGTCAGGTTGAAGAATCGATTTCACAAGATGATTTCATCGCTCGGGCTGACCCTGGCTCTGCTGGGGTTGACCCTGCTGCCTGCCGCCTCGCGCGGACCGCTTTCCGCCATCTGGCCGCTGCCCGTGGACGAGGTCCCCGCCGAGTGCGGCCAGCCCGTGGACCAGGCCTGGGTCCAGAAGGTGAGCCGCATCCGCTGGGTGGCGTATTCCTCGCCCAGCCGCGTCGACGGGTCCCAGCCCAGCGAGGAGGCCATCTACGCCGACCTGTCTGCGCTCAAGCGGGCGGGCTTCGACGGGCTGATCACCTACGGCGCGTTGGGCGTCATGGGCAAACCATTCCTGACCATCGCGCAGGAACTTGGTTACAAGGGAGTCATCCTCGGCTTGTGGAGTCCCACCAACAAAGCGGAGTTTCGCACCGTGCTCGACGCCGCCGACCTGCCCATCGTGCTGGGGTACAACATCGGCAACGAAGGCCTATCGGGGCGGCGGGACCGCTACGCGCTGACCGACCTGTGCGCGGCCATCACATCCCTGCGTGTCGCGACGGGCAAGCCCGTGGCTACCTCCGAAGATGTCGACACCTACTATCGTCGTCCCGAGTTGTTGAAGGCGGGCGATTGGGTCTTTGCCATCGCGCATCCCTACTGGCACTGGACGAAGGATCCGCTGGCGGCGGTGCAGTGGGAGATAGACCAGTACGCCGCCCTGGGACAACGCACCGACCGATTCATCTTCTTCAAGGAGGTCGGCCTGCCGAGCGACGGCATGATGGGCCTGTCCGAGGTCAATCAGGATTTCTATTACCGCGAACTGGCCAAGACCGATGTGCGTTTTGCATACTTCGAGGGGTTCGACCAGCCCTCAAAAGATTACACCTCGGTCGAGCCGCACTGGGGACTCTTCCGCGCAGACCTCTCGCCCAAGTTAGCCGCCTGGAGCTTGATGGGCGTGCGGCAGTTTACCACCCAGTCCGCCGATCCGCTGCTTGGGCGGGATCGCAACGGACGGGTGTACCACCCCTTGCTCTCGTTTGACCTGTCGACGTTGCCCGAGGGAGCGCGGATTACTTCGGTCAAGTTGAAGATTCGGGTGGAACGGACGGTAGGCTACGACCCGCTGAAGAACGGTCAGCGTCTGTTGGTGGATGTGTGCAAGACCAAGCCCGCGCGGATTCCCAGCCTGACCTGTGAGTCGAATGCGGGAACCCTGGACCGCTTCCTCGGCGACGGCTGGTACGTGCTCGACGTGGACGCCGACGCCCTGCGTGCCATCCAATCGGGTGGGCAGGCCCAGTTCCGCCTGCGACTGGCGGGCGCGGGGAACAAGGATGTGCCGCGCTCCTACTTCATGCTCCGCGCGGGGAGTCCGATCCTGGTGATCCGCTTCGAGTAAAAAAACGTCGGGAACGGCGGCGAAGCAATGAAAAGGGTCCGCAAGTTCTGCGGACCCTTTTGGTTATATTCCGTACACGCCGCCTGCTGTGCGCAGCGCCGAACGGATCATCAGGAACTCGGTGATGTTCTCGGCAGTGATCAGGCCCACCAGT
>CALFXA010000164.1 GCA_937928015.1 uncultured Anaerolineales bacterium
GAGATATCCACTCGTGACTGGAGTTCAGACGTGTGCTCTTCCGATCTCTGTTTTTGCGGGAAACCCAAGGGCGACGAAAAGGGGATGCCAATGGGGTGCGCGTGTCGCTGACCAAGAGGATTCCGGTGGCGGCGGGCCTGGGTGGTGGCAGCAGCGATGCGGCGGCGACCCTCAATGGATTGAATGAACTGTATCAATGCGGTTGTTCCGGCGCGGAGTTGGCCGCCATGGGGCTCCGCCTGGGTGCGGATGTGCCCTTTTTTCTTGCCACTGCCCCGGCGGCAATCGCCACCGGTATTGGGGAGCAGCTGCATCCCGTCCCGCCGCTGAAGGGATGTAGCCTTGTTCTGGTCAATCCCGGTATTCCGGTTTCGACCCGCTGGGTGTATCAGAATTTTGCGTTGACAGTGGATAAAATTGGGAGTAACCTAAAAAATTCGCAGGAAGATATTGATCGGTCCTTCACCCCTCGCGAGCCCCTTCTGCCGGAATCATGGGCAGCGCGATCGTGCAACGATCTCGAACGGGTCACGCTCGCCCGACACCCGCAAATCGAACAGATCAAGGCGGGGTTGGTCGAAAGCGGGGCGGTCGGAGCGTTGATGTCTGGATCAGGGCCGACGGTCTTTGGTGTATTCAGTAATCGGCAGCAGGCGGAAGTCGGCTTCATTCGTTTCAAGAGCCGGTTTGTGTACACCTACCTGGTAGATCCTGTTGAGGAAGAATGAGTACCACTGTCCGCTCAGTGTTTCTGGTCATGGACTGGGGCGTCGTCAAGCGGTAAGACACAAGGTTTTGATCCTTGCATTCGGGGGTTCGAATCCTCCCGCCCCAGCCACTCTTAAAATAAGTTGCGCGTCATGCCCAAAAAAATGAAAATTTTCACCGGCAATGCCAATCCGGCGATCGCCAAGGAAATCTGTGAATACCTGAATGTGCCGCTTGGCGCGGCCGAAGTGAAGCAGTTTTCCGATGGTGAAATTTCTGTTGAAATCGGCGAAAATGTACGTGGCGCCGATGTTTTTGTTGTTCAGCCTACCTGTACGCCGGTCAACGACAATCTTATGGAGTTGTTGATCATGGTCGATGCCTTGCGCCGCGCGTCCGCCCGGCGGATTACGGCGGTGATGCCCTATTACGGCTACGCCCGTCAGGATCGGAAAGTGCGTCCCCGTGTTCCAATTACTGCCAAGGCTGTTGCCGAGATGCTGATGGTGGTGGGCACCCGAAGGGTATTGTGCATGGACCTGCACGCCGGGCAGATTCAGGGATTTTTCAATATTCCGGTCGATCATCTGTATGCGGCTCCCATTATCTTGAAATACATACGGGAGAGTTTCACCGATGTAGTCATGGTTTCTCCCGATGCTGGCGGTGTGGAGCGAACGCGCGCTTTCGCCAAGCGGCTGAATGCAGGACTTGCGATCATCGACAAGCGCCGGGAACGGGCCAATGAGTGCGAGGCTGTCCACGTCATCGGCGATGTTGCCGGCAAAACCGCTATTCTCCTTGATGATATTGTGGACACCGCTGGTACCCTCTGTGGGGGTGCCGAAATTTTGAAAAAAGTCGGGGCCAAAG
Organism: uncultured Anaerolineales bacterium; assembly: GCA_937928015.1. Classification (GTDB taxonomy): domain Bacteria; phylum Chloroflexota; class Anaerolineae; order Anaerolineales; family Villigracilaceae; genus JACPVF01. The sequence continues at coordinate 1,582 of CALFXA010000164.1, forward strand.
AAGTGCATGCCTGCTGTTCGCATGCGGTGCTGTCCGGCCCAGCCATAGAGCGTATCAGTCAATCCTGTCTGCGGTCCCTTCTGGTGACCAATTCCATCCCGCTTCGGGAGGAGGCGAGACAGTGTGAGAAAATAACAGTGCTGTCGGTGGGGGCGCTGCTGGGCGAGGCGATCAGCAGGATCCATAACGAAGATTCCGTCAGTTATTTGTTTGTATAATTTTTAGTATAATAACGAATTGTTATAGATCCCGGAGTATGGGGGGAGGGTTGTTATGTTACAGGTAAATGTCGAGTCTTCAGTGCGCACGGTTTTTGGCAAGGGGCCGATGCGGCAGTTGCGGATGCAAAGCATCACCCCTGCCAATCTGTATAGTGGCGGCAATAAATCCGTGTCCTTGCAGGTGGAGACAGCGAAACTCTATAAAAGCCTGTTGTTCATTCATGGCCGCAATGCAGTGATCACTCTGAAGATCGAGGGTGACGACAAGGGCGAGCGGCACGTGCTTGTACAGGAAATTCAGAAGGCCCCGGTGACCGAGATCGGAAGAGCGTCGTGTAGGGAAAGAGTGTAGATCTCGGTG
>CALFXA010000165.1 GCA_937928015.1 uncultured Anaerolineales bacterium
CCACCGAGATCTACACTCTTTCCCTACACGACGCTCTTCCGATCTGGGTGGCTGTGTGCAGCAGGGTCACATCCACCTGCAACGAGGAATTCCCAAGCAGACGCAAGAGCTGCGTTTCGGTGGCGACCTTGGTCGGCATCAGATTGAGGATGGCCACGCGCAGGGCGCGAATATCTTGATGGTCGGCGCGTTCCTCGCCCATGACGAAGACATTCTCGCTTTCGAGCGTGGCGCGGGCAGGGAGAGTGGCAGGGATTTTTACGGGCATGTGCATCTCGATTCCCGCCCTGAGCGGAGGGTCGAGTATCGAGACCCGCAGTCGAAGGGCCATAACCAGAATACTTGGGTTACAGCGTCCTTCGACTTCGCCACAAAAGCATGCGGCTCCGCTCAGGACGAAATATTTTTACGCGTTCAGGGCCTGATCGAGGTCCCACAGGATGTCGTCGATATCTTCAAGGCCGATGCTCAGGCGGATGAAATCGGGGCTGACGCCCGCCGAGACCTGCTGTTCCTCGTTGAGCTGGCTGTGCGTGGTGGTGGCGGGATGGATGGCCAGCGACTTGGCGTCGCCGACATTGGCCAGGTGACTGAAGAGTTGCAGGCTTTCGATGAACTTCCTGCCCGCCTCCGCCCCACCCTGGATCCCAAAGCCGAGGATGGCGCCTGCGCCCTTGGGCAGATATTTCCTGGCGCGCTCATAATCGGGATGACTCTTCAAGCCGGGATATTTGACCCATTTGGCCTTGGGATGCTTCTCCAAAAACTCGGCCACTGCCTGCGCGTTCTGCACGTGACGTTCCATGCGGATGGACAACGTTTCCACGCCCTGGAGAGTCTGCCAACTGTTGAACGGCGACTGGCAGGCGCCAATGTCACGCAGCACGTGGACGCGCGCCTTGATGGCGAAGGGCGGCAACCCCGCGCCGAGCAGGTCCGCGTAGACCAGGCCGTGGTACGACGGATCAGGCGTGGTGAAGTTCGGGAACTTGCCGCTGGTCCAGTCGAAGTTGCCGCCATCGACGATGATTCCGCCGATGCTGGTGCCATGTCCGCCGATGAACTTGGTGGTACTGTGCGTGACCACGTTCGCGCCCCACTCGAACGGGCGGAAGAGATAGGGCGTAGCAAAGGTGTTGTCGATGAAGAGCACAATGTTGTGCTTCTTGGCGATCTCCGCCACTTCCTCGAAGGGGAATACGGTGATGTCGGGGTTACCAAGCGTCTCGCCGTAGAGGATCTTGGTGTTCGGGCGGATGGCGGCCTCAAAGTTCTTCGGATCGCTCGGGTCCACGAAGGTCACTTCAATGCCCAGCTTCGGCAGGGTATAAGCAAACTGATTATAGGTCCCGCCGTACAGACGGCTGCTGGAAACGATGTGGTCGCCCGCTTCGCACAGGGTGAAGATAGCCTGCGCCTGCGCGGCGTGTCCCGAGCTGGACGCCACAGCGCCCACACCGCCTTCCAGTGCGGCAATGCGCTGTTCGAGCACGTCGGTAGTGGGATTCATCAGGCGGGTATAGATATTGCCCAATTCCTTCAACGCGAACAGGTTGGCGGCGTGTTCCGTGTTCTTGAACTGATAACTGGTGGTTTGATAAAGCGGAACGGCGCGGCTGCCCGTGGTGGGGTCGGGCGAATAACCGGCATGCAGTTGCTGGGTGGCGAAACCGAACTTGCGTGTGGACATGAAAGGCTCCTCTTAAGGTTGGATTCCACCCTTATCCAGAAGAGGAAAAATAAAAACCTCTTCTGGTAAGCTAAGAAGAGGCTACGCGCGTGAACCATCCTCTCATCTTCCAGATAACGAACAGCACATGGCTGTCCCTATTTGCCGGATTTGGCACCTTGACTTGTCGTCTGGTTGCCGAGGCTTCGCAGGGCCGGTCCCTCCGCCTCTCTGGATAAGAGCGTCTATTAGGTTGTTAGCGGCGGTTTATATCACAGTGAATTCGGAGCGTCAAGGGGGAATTCGAAATTGCCGGCGATTTCAGCATGATGGCTGCAACTTTTTCGTTCACTTTGCATCCAACGATTTGTAACCAATAAAACAATCACCCTGTTCAAGGAGAAATTCTTATGGAAATGTTGATCGACTTCCCCGGCGGCTCACGCGTGGACGCGCACTTCGGTCCCTTCACCGTTGCCACCGACCAACCGCCTGCCGCCTCTGCCCCAACGCCCTTCGCCGTGTTCCTGTCCTCGATTGGAACCTGCGCGGGCATCTACGTGCTCGGCTTCTGCCGCCAGCGCGGACTTCCCACCGAGGGCATCCGCATCGTGCAGCGCATCCACAGCAACCCGTTCAGCGGCATGGTGGACAAGATCGACCTCGAGATCCAGGTGCCGCCCGAGTTCCCCGCCAAGTATCACGATGCGCTGATCAAGTCGGCGCAGTTATGCGCGGTCAAGAAGCACCTCGAAAACCCGCCTCAGTTCGACATCACCACCAAGGAAGTCGCCGCGGCGTAATTCCGAGCATCTCATCCCCCGAAGTCCATCCTTCGGGGGATTTTTGTTTTTCGCGCTTGCCAAGCGGGAGTCGGACGCGTACAATGCCTGTCATCGTTTCATTCCCATAGGAGAGAGCATGTTTTACAAAAAGATTCTGCCTGCTCTGGTCAGCCTCAGCCTGGCCATGATGGCCTGTTCCTTCGCGGACCGACTGATCACGCCGTCCACCGACGTGCCCCAGGAGCCTTCCACGAGTGAGGCTCCCGCCAACGTCCCTGCCCGCACCCCGCCCGCCCTGAGCGACATCCGCCCCGTGCTGGAAAAGTTGGGCGGACAACCCTGCGAGGAAAGCCCCGACTTCACCTGCGTCACCGTCCAGGTCCCGTTGAATCATTTCGATTCGGCCAACACCGAGACCCTCGACGTGGTGTTCGCGGTGCTGCCCGCCAGCGGGGAGCGCTACGGGATGTACGTCCAGGCCTTCCCGGGCGGACCGGGCGGCGAGGGCGTCAGCACCGCCACCGTCAGCTGGTTCGACGAATCCATCACCGAGCACTATGACGTGGTCTACTTCGACCAGCGCGGACTCGGCCTCTCAGGCGAGTTGGCTTGTCCCACGGCCTACGCCAAGAATTTCCTCGACTATCTCAACTACGACGACACGGCCGGTCTCGAAGGCTACGACACACCCGCGGAACAGCAGGCCTTGATCGCCGACACGCGTACCTTCGTCAACGACTGTGTGGCCGAGATCGGCATCGACCCCGCCAAACTGTCCTTCTACGGGACGAACCAGGTGGCCGAAGACCTAGAGACCTTCCGTCAGGTCGTCGGCGATGACAAGTTCATGCTGTACGGCGTCAGCTACGGAACGGCTGTGGCCCAGACTTATGCCGCCTCCCACCCCGATCACCTGATGGGACTAATCCTCGACGGCACCATCGACCTGACCCTCCCAGGCGAGGCCAGCGCCCACTCGCAGGAAAAAGGCTTCGACACGGTGCTGGTCGCCGCACTCCAGGCCTGTAACGCTGATCCCGCCTGCGCCGCGGATATGGGCGGGGATGCCGTTGCCGCGTACGACAAACTTGCCAAGACTGTTTCGGATACTTCGGTGCGTTACAGTTTCCCGCTGCCCTCGGGCAAGAACATCAATCGCACCTTCACTTTCAATCAGTTGGAATATGCCGCCTCGTATCAACTCTATTCCCGCGGCGACCGTATGATGCTGCTACGCGCGCTGGCCTACGCCAACCGCGGTGACATCGTCCCGATGGCGCGCCTGCTCGACTCGGCCGCCAGCCTCGACCCCGCCACGGGCGAATATCTCGGCGACCCAACCTTCTCGGACACCATGTTCGACAGCGTCCACTGCACCGACAATACCTACTTCAGTGGCACACCCGACGAGCGCATCCAGAAGACCATTCAGGACGGGCAGTCCTCCAACGGAACCGTCCCGCGAATGGACGGTTCGGTCTATACGGGCGTGATGTGCGCCCTGTGGCCGAGCAACCCCGCAGCGCCCGTGACGGCCGCTCCGTTGCGCGCCGAAGGCGTGACCACCCTGGTGTTGAATGCCACGCTCGATCCCGCCACCCCCTTCGACGAGGGTAAGGCCGTGTCCCAGAATCTGGCCGACGGGTATCACATCTACGTCGAGGGCGGCGTGCACTCGATCTACGGCTGGGGTGAATCCTGCCCCGATGACCTGGTGACCGATTTCCTTGTCAACGGGAATCCGCCCGCGCAGCGCGAGACCGTCTGCCAATGGGAGGATCCCGTCATCACGCCGTATGTCCCGATCCTCGCCCAAAAGGCCAGCGAGTACAACGATCCACTCAGCCTGCTGATCGCCATCGATGACGAGATCACCTATACGCCCGAGTATCGCGACAGTTCTTTCACCGAAGAGGAATCCTTCGGTTGCCGCTACGGCGGCACCTTCACCTTCGGTCCGAGCGATGCGGGCGAGGATCTGAAATTCGACAACTGCTCCTTACTGCAAGGCTTCACCATGACAGGCACAGGCAGCTACGATTACGATGCAGGCCTGTTCACGCTGGAGATGCAGGTCACGGGGACCCAAAGCGGGAACCTGACCTACGTCCGCGACGACAACGCAGGCACTTACAGCCTGAAGGGCACCTACGGCGGTCAGGACATCGACCTGAGCCAGTAACCAAAATGGGAGGGACGAGACGCCTCGTCCCTCCCATCGGGAACTTCAGATGCCCTACTTGATCGACGGCCATAACCTCATCCCCAAGCTGGGTCTGCGCCTCGAAGACTTCGACGACGAGCTGGCTCTGCTCGAACAGCTCAACGAATTCTGCCGTATCTCCCGCCGCGGACAGGTCGAAGTCTACTTCGACAACGCGCCGCAGGGCTATCCCGAGACCCGCCGCAGCGGGCTGGTCACGGCGCACTTCGTCCGCAGACCGCTCATCGCTGACGAGGCCATCCGCCTGCGGCTGAAAAAACTCGGGCGCAGCGCCAGGAACTGGACCGTCGTCTCGTCGGATCATCGCGTGCAGAACGAGGCGCGCACGGTGGGCGCCAAGGCCGTCTCGTCGGACGAGTTTGCACGCACCGTGATTGAGACCCTGCGTGAAGGTCCGCCGCCTTCGGGCAAAGACAAGTCCATGAGTGAGCGCGAGTTGGAGGAATGGCTGCGGCTGTTCGATAAAAAAGACCGCTGAGCACCTGACCAAAGTACGGGGATAAAATTCGGACAATTCTAATCTTATTTTAATCACTACGCCTGAACGAAGGTGTATAACAAGACTAGACACCTGCCCTCCCCTTTACTGGTATTGGGTGTCAGCCCGCCGCCCTATTAGCATGCCCCCCCCATGCTGAAGGGCGGCGGTGTCCTTTATAATGCAAGCATGACCACGGTCTACGCCCTCGTCCCCTCGACCGAACACGTCTATCCCGACCATCCCGAACGGCCCGCGCGGTTGGATGTTTTGATTCCGCGGCTGGATTCCATCCCCGCCGAGCGGATGCCCGCGACAGCCGCCACGCCCGAACAGGTCGCCCTGGTCCATGACCCGAAGCTGGTGGCCGCCATCGATGACGTCTGCCGCACCCAGGCCCCCGCCGTCATCGACCACGCCCCGACCTTCGTGACCCCGACTTCCTATCAGGATGCGCTCTTGGCTGTCGGCGGGACGTTGGCCTGCACGCGCGCCGTGCAAACAGGTGAGGCACAGAACGCGTTTGCCATTGTCCGACCGCCCGGGCATCACGCCGAGCCAGACCGCGCGATGGGTTTCTGCCTGTTCAACAATGTCGCCATTGCCGCGCGCCAGGCCCTCGCCGATGGACTCGAACGGGTGCTGATCGTGGACTACGACGCCCATCACGGCAACGGCACGCAGGCCGCCTTCCTCCACGACGGGCGCGTGGGATTCGTCTCCACTCATCAATGGGGAATCTATCCAGGCACGGGCACGGCGCTCGATGCGCCGCATGCCAAGAAGCGCATCGTCAACGTGCCGCTGCCTGCTTATGCGGGCGACTCCTGTTTCGCGCAGATCACCGAAGAGATCATCCGCCCCACCTTCGAGGCCGTGCGTCCGCAGATGCTGTTCGTCTCGGCGGGCTTCGACGCGCATTGGAACGATCCCATCACGGCGCTGGGACTGTCCACGGCGGGATTCTTTCACATCTCAAAACGGCTGGTCGAATTGGCGGCAGAGTTCTGCGACGGCAAGGTCGTGTTCGTGCTCGAAGGCGGCTATGACCCGCACAACATGGCTAACGGCGCCGAAGCGGTCTTTCGCGCGTTGACCAGTTCAGGGTCCAAGTTTGAAGCAGGGGATGCGTCCCCGCACAGGGAACCTGAGATCACGTCCAGGCTGGCGGAGATCCGTGGGTGGCATGGGTTTTAGAGTCGCGGGGCATTGTCAACTTAAGCACTATTGATTTTTGGACGCGCTGATTTATCATTGGAGCGGAGATTTTTATGGCCCGAAAACAAACCCTTGGATACGTCGAACTGGAATGGACCTGCCCGAATTGCAACTCGCGCAATCGCGGCAGGGACAAGACCTGCGCGAACTGCGGTGCGCCGCAGCCCGAGAACGTCAAATTCGAACGCGCCGCCGACGAGAAGATGATCGCCGCGGCGGACGCCAAAGGCGCGGCCCTCGGCCCCGACATCCACTGCGGATTCTGCGGCGCGCGCAACCCCGCGGACGCCGCCGTCTGCTCGCAGTGCGGCGCGGACCTAAAGGAAGGCAAGGCGCGCGCGGCGGGCCAGGAAATGGCCGCCGCAGCCAAGGTCACCACCGTGGCCTGCACCAACTGCGGCGCGGAGAATCCGTCCACGCACACGATGTGCGAAAAATGTGGATCGCCCCTGCCGTCGGCGGCGGCACCCGTCAGCTTTGCCGCGCCGATGGGCGGAAACGCCGCTCCCGCGAGCGCTGCAAAACCCGCGAAGAAACCCAACTGGCTGCTGATCGGCGGCCTCGCCTTCGTGCTGATGCTCTGCTGCGTGGCAGGACTGTGGGCCTTCCTCGCGCCGTCCTCTTCGGTGCAGGCCACTGTCGCGGACGTGTACTGGCAGACTTCCGTCCCCGTGCAAGCCCAGCAGGAGGTCCGTTACAACGACAAGGCGGGCAATCCGCCTGGTGACGCGTACGATGTGTCCTGTCACACCGAGACGAAGTCGGTCTGCGAGCAGAAGACCATCGACCAGGGCAACGGCTACGCCAAGGTGGAGGAAGTCTGCCACGACGAGAGCACCGACTACTGCTCCTACACCATGCTGGAGTGGAAGACGGTCCAGACCTATCCGCTGGAGGGCTACGACCTGTTCCCGCAGTATGCCTCTCCCACCCTCAGCAACGGCCAACGGCTGGGTTCGTCCTCCGAGTCTTTCACGGTCACCTTCGACAGCAGCAAAGGCACGCTAACCTAT
>CALFXA010000166.1 GCA_937928015.1 uncultured Anaerolineales bacterium
GACCACCGAGATCTACACTCTTTCCCTACACGACGCTCTTCCGATCTAGGCAAGGTGGTGTACCAATTCACCCTGCAGAACTATTTCAAGTTGTTCGAGCGTGCCAATCTCGAAATCTTCACACGCACCACGCTCATGGCGGCGGCCGTCACCCTGGCGGATGCCGCGCTGGCCTTTCCGCTCGGATATTACATGGCCAAGTTTGCCTCGCCGCGTGTCAAGTCCTTCATGTATCTGGCCGTGCTGGTTCCGCTCTGGTCGAGCTATTTGGTGCGCGTCTACGCCTGGCGTCTCATCCTCGCCAAAGAGGGCATCCTGACTTGGGTGCTGGGACATATCGGCCTGCGCGGCGTTCTCGACTGGCTGTTGACCCTGCCGTACATCGGCGGCACGTCGCTGGGACTCTCCTCGATTGGCATGTTCCTGGCCTTTACCTATGTCTGGCTGCCGTACATGGTCCTGCCGATCCAGACCGCGCTGGAGCGGGTGCCGCGCTCGCTGGAAGAGGCCTCCAGTGATTTGGGCGCGAAGCCGCTTGAGACTTTCCGTACGGTCATCCTGCCGCTGGCCTTCCCTGGCGTGGTGGCGGGTTCGATCTTCACCTTCTCGCTGACCCTGGGAGACTTCGTTGTGCCGCTTTCGCTGGGCAATTCCAGCCCGTTCATCGGGACGGCGGTCTACTCGTATCAAGGGACCTCGGGCAATATTCCGCTGGCGGCGGCCTTCATCATGGGGCCGATCACGATCATGATCGTCTACTTGTTGATCGCCCGCAAGATGGGAGCCTTCGATGCGCTCTAAATCCCTGCCCGACCAGCCACGCGCGCCTTTCGTCGTCTGGCTGGGAGCCGTCGGCGCGCTGCTCTTCCTGCACGTCCCCGTGTGGATCATCTTCCTGTACGCCTTCACCACTGACGAGTCGACCTACTCCTTCCCGCCCCCTGGCCTGACCACGCGCTGGTTTGGCGAAGCCTTCGCCCGTGGCGACATGTGGGACGCGCTGGCCGTCTCGTTGAGTGTGGCGCTGATTGCCACGGCCGTGGCGCTCGTGCTGGGGACCCTGGCCGCGGCTGCCGTCTATCGCAGCGAGTTCTTCGGCAGGGATGCCATCTCCTTTCTGTTGGTGCTGCCCATCGCCCTGCCTGGCATCGCCACGGGTATCGCCCTGCGTTCGACCATCGCCTCGCTGGGCATTCCCTTCTCGTTCTGGACCATCGTCATCGGCCATGCCACCTTCTGCGTGGTGACCGTCTACAACAACGTGCTGGCGCGCTTCCGCCGTTCGAGCGGATCGATGATCGAGGCCTCGATGGACCTCGGCGCCGACTCGTGGCAGACCTTTCGTCACGTGGTACTGCCCAACCTCGCCACGGCCTTGCTGGCGGGCGGCATGCTGGCCTTTGCCCTGTCTTTCGATGAGATCATCGTCACCACCTTCACGGCGGGCCAACAGGAGACCCTGCCCATCTGGATTTTTAGCCAGTTGGCCCGTCCGCGTGAACGGCCCGTCACCAACGTGGTGGCCATGCTGGTCTTCTTCATTACATTGGTGCCGATCTACCTGGCCCAGCGCCTGACCTCGGAGACAGCCGACACTGAGGGAAAAGAGTAGGTCCGTAAGGCCGTGCCTTGAAGATTGACATCCCGCTGTTTCGCAGTACAATAGCCGCTGTTAATTTTTCCAGGAGCAGATCTATTTCCAAACTTGCACGAGTGTGAATGCAATACCCCTTGTGCCCCGTCTTTAGCCAACCCCGCCAACCTTAACCTGGCATCCGCCGCCCTTCGATTTCCACTCTCGAGGAGGCGGCGGGAATGCTTAAGGTGATTGGAAAATCCACACGGAGGTTCTATGTTTTTCGCAAGCCTTGAGATGCGACGATATGATTTCCACCACGTGTCCTGCTTTGCCGCCTGTCCCGTGCTGACAGGCAAAGCGCCGAGCATTGACTTCCTGGGCATCGATGCCTATGCCGAGGATGACCTGGGCGATGCGCCCTCGTAGCTACTATAAAACGAAAGGATAGAATGACTGGTCAATATCACTCCTACATGAACCCGAAGTGCGAATCGGGACCGTTTGGCGAAAAAGGCGGATGCGGGGTCTTTGCCCGCCAGCCCATCAAGAAGGGTGAGTTGCTCTCGTTATGGGGTGGCCGTGTCGTGGCCGAGAGCGAGCTTGATTTCAACATGCGCGATTTCACCCAGCGCATCATCCAGATCGAGGAAGGCCTGTATCTGGAAACCCCCGAGCATCTTGAACCAACCGATTGTTTCAATCATTCCTGCGACCCGAACGTTGGATTCATTGGCCAGATCGGGCTGGTGGCCATGCGCGACATCGAAGTGGACGAAGAACTGAACTTCGATTACGCCATGTGCGACGGCTCCGTCTACGATGAATTCGACTGCTACTGCGGCTCTCCCAACTGCCGCGGACGGGTGACGGGCAATGACTGGAAGAATCCCGAATTGTGGGAGCGATATAACGGTTACTTCTCTCCGTACTTGGCGCGGCGCATCGAGGCCCTCAAGGCTGAATTGCTCGTGCGTGCTTAACCCTCGGATGAGATTCAATGGCGCGGAGTCTGACTCCGCGCCATTTTTCTTTGTGGTACACTGACGGCTGTCCTCCCCCTGCGCCCTTACGGCGCAGAACTTTTATCTCGGAGCGGGCGAACCCATGAAATTCCTTCTCGGCGAAAGACTGCGCTTCGACTGGAAGATCGTCCTTATCACCATCGTCAGTACCACCGTTGTACTGGCGGATTATTACATCAAGTTGACCCCCAACGAGGGCTGGGATAAGACCCTGTACTTCCTGCTCCTGCCGCTCTTCATCATCCTGTTCATCTTTCGCGAGGACCCGCGCGAGTACGGTTTCGCCCTCGGCGACTGGAAGGCGGGACTGGTCATCACGGCCCTGTCCATTTTATTGATCGCGCCCGTGCTATGGTGGGCGGGACACGGCTCGGCCATGTCCTCATACTATGCGGCCAACCTGGGCGGACTGCCGTGGAACACCTTCCTCGATCTGCTCGGCTGGGAGTTCCTCTTCCGCGGCTGGTTGACCTTCGCCTATGTGCGTAAGTTCGGGCCCGAGGGGCTGTGGCTGCAAGCCGTCCCGTTTGCGGTTGCCCACATGACCAAGCCCGCCGTGGAGACACTCAGTACCATCTTCGGCGGATTTGCCTTCGGCTGGGTGGCCTGGCGCACGCGCTCCTTCCTGTATCCCTTCCTGATTCATTGGTTCGTGGCTTCATTCACCATTCTGGTGGCGGCAGGTAAACTTGGCTGAGTACACCCTGCGTCCCGCCATCGAAGCGGAAGCTGCCGCCATTCAGGACCTGATTCATTTGGTCGGGATCAATCCCACGGGGCTGGATTGGCGCCGCTTTCTTGTGGCGGTCACACCTGAAGGGCAGATCATCGGCTGTGGGCAATTGAAGCCCCACGGTCGGGACCTCCTCGAACTGGCCTCGATTGCGGTGCTGCCCGACCATCGCGGAGAGGGCATTGCCCGCGCGGTGATCGAACACCTGCTGACGGGGAGTCCGCGCCCGCTGTACCTGACCTGCATCTCGTCCCTCGAACCGTTTTATGAACGCTTCGGATTCAGCGCCATCGAATATGACCAGATGCCGCGTTATTTCCAGCGCCTGTCGAAACTGGCTGGGTTGGTCTTCACACTTTCCAGGCGCGGCGAAACCCTGTCGGTGATGAAGTTGAAGTAAAATTCAGGTATGCGTACCGTACTGAAAATTCTGATCGGAATTCTGGTTGGTTTCGTCCTGGCGGGCGTGCTGTTGCTTCTCAGCCGCAGGCCGACAGGGACCGTCATCCCTTTGGTGCCGCCGCCCACAGAGTCGCCCATCGTGGTGCATGTGGTGGGAGCCGTGCCGCGACCAGGTGTGTATGAGTTTCCCAAGGATGCGCGCGTCCGTGATGCCATCGACGCAGCGGGCGGACTGCTGACCGATGCCGATATTACTTTCATTAACTTAGCGGCCCCGCTCGAAGACGGCCAGCAGTTGGAGATTCCCTATGTGGGTGGCACGCCGATTGCGCCACCCGCGGCGACCGAAGGGCCTGTCACGGGTGTCCCGCCGAACGCAGATTTGATTGACATCAACACGGCGACATTGGAGCAATTGGACGCCTTGCCTGGCATCGGCCCGACCACGGCGCAGAAGATTATTGACTATCGCACTGAGCATGGCCCATTCCAGCGCATCGAGGATATCATGGATGTCTCAGGTATCGGCCCATCCACCTTCGACAAGATCAAGAATCTGATCACCGTCTAATGCCCTTCGATCACTTCGATTTCATCGCTCCTGTCTATGCCCGCGCTGGGGACTACGGCGGCTTGCCCACGCTGACCCGTCTGTTGGATTTGCCCACGACGGGTCGTCTGCTGGATGTGGGCGGCGGCACGGGACGCGTGGCCCGTTCTCTGCGCGATCAGGCGGAGCAGGTTGTGCTGGCGGACGTCTCGTTGGGGATGTTGCGTGTCGCCGTTTCCGTTCCTGGACTTCAGCCCGCCGCCTCCGCCTCCGAGCGATTGCCCTACCCTGATGGCTCTTTCTCTCGCGTGTTGATCGTGGATGCCCTGCACCACGTCGAGAACCACGCCCAGACCGCCGCCGAGATGTGGCGCGTGCTCCAACCTGGCGGACGCATCCTCGTCGTCGAGCCAGACATCCGCGTCTTCGCCGTCAAGTTGATTGCGCTGGCCGAAAAGCTCCTGCTGATGCGCAGCCACTTCCTCGCCCCCGATCGGATCGCCGCGCTCTTCCCGCAGGCCCGCACTGAGATTCACATCGAGGTTGGCACTGCATTCGTGCTGATACAAAAATCGTAGCGCAAGGATAATCTCACGCTACGTCAAAAATGATGCATCGAACGGCGGACTTTGGTCCGCCTTTTTGTTACGCCAGGATCTGCCTTGCAATCACCAGCCGCTGAATTTCGCTGGTGCCCTCGCCGATGGTCATCAGCCGCGCGTCGCGGTAGATGCGCTCGACGGGATACTCGCTCGAATAGCCGTATCCGCCGTGGACCTGGATGGCGTTGCGGCACACGCGCTCGGCCATCTCGGTGGCGAACATCTTGGCCATGGAGGCTTCCTTGAGATAGGGACGGCCTTCCTCTTTGAGCCAGGCCGCCTTGTAGAGCAGGGTGCGCGCCGCCTCGATCTCGGTGGCCGCATCGGCCAGCATCCACTGGATGGCCTGGAATTCGGCGATGCGCTTCCCGAAGGCGCGCCGTTCCTTCGCGTAGGCAAGCGCGTATTCATAGGCTGCCTGCGCCAACCCAATCGACAGCGCACCGATACTGATGCGTCCGCCGTCCAGCGTCGAGAGGGTTTGTTGCAGGCCATGCCCCTTTTCGCCGATCAGGTTGTCGAGCGGCACGCGCACATCCTCGAAGGTCACGGCGTGGGTGGGCGAGCCGTGCAGGCCCATCTTCTTTTCCGCGGGACCAATCGTCAGTCCAGGGGTGTCGGTGGGGACGAGGATCTGGCTGAGGGAACGGGAATTTCCCGAGGTATCGGTCCGCACCAGGGTGATGATGTATTCCGCGATGGAGGCATTGGTGGTCCACATCTTCGCGCCATTGATGACCCACTCCCTGCCGCGCTGCTCGGCCTTGGTCCGCACCCCGCCCTGTAAATCGGACCCCGCGCCTGGTTCCGTCAAGGCCAGTGCGCCCAGCTTGTGGCGTCCGCTGGCCACGCGCGGCAGCCATTTCTTCTTGAGCGCCTCCGAGCCATACAGTACCAGTGGCGCAGTGCCCAGCCCGTTGTGGGCGGCCAGGGCCAGCGCCGTGGAACCGCAGCCCCAGCCCAATTCCTCGATGGCGATGGCGGCGCTGATCGCATCCACACCCGCGCCGCCGTACTCCTCGGGGATGTTCAGGCCCATCAGCCCGAGCGGCCCGCCCTTGCGGACAGCATTCCAGTTGAACTCATTCGTCACGTCTACTTCGTGGGCCTTGGGGCGCACCTCTTTTTCGACAAAATCGTGCACGGCCTTGCGCCACATGCGTTGCTCGTTCGAAAGATCGAAGTTCATGGTCTCTCCTCTGTTTGGCGATGGGGCGATTGTAGACGAAAAATCCCTGTAGCACAATTGGCTAGGCTGTGTTTAGACGTGGAATCTTTTGACCATGTAAAATTTACCGCGAAGCACGCAAAGGCCGCGAAGATTCTTAAAAATCTTCGCGGCCTTTGCGGTCAAAAAAAGCCTAGCGATCGGCCATCAAGAGGTTGCTTCGCCGCCGAAAGAACATCGGCGGCTCGCAATGACATGGCTAATTCATGTGCAGGATTAGGTTGCCTTCCTCATTCTTTGTCACACGCAGACGGCGCAGGCCTTTTTGGGCAGGACCCTTTTCCATCTGGCCGTCGCTACCGTAGATCGAGCCGTGGCAGGGACATTCGAACTTGTCATTCTTCTGCTCCACGGTGCAGCCAAGGTGAGTGCAGATCAGGCTGAAGGCCAGGTATTCGTCATTGCCCTGGCAGACCAGCGCGGCAGGGATGTGCATCAGCAGGGTGGTCGTATCAGGCTGGAAGTTGATGGCGGGGCCTAGGTCATATTCGCTGGGTGGAGCGGGGTCCATCTCGTAGGAGAGGAAGCGAATCAGGCCGCCTATCCCGAGCGTGGCGCCCAGGGCCAGCAGGCCATCGGTGATCAATTTGAGGAAATCGCGGCGTGAGAATTTGGACATGAGATGTTTTGTTTAATGAAGCGCTTCGACTGCTCTCAGCGCGAAGAATCTTATGACGTAAAAGCGGCCAGCGCGGTCAGGATGAGGATGACCGTCACCAGGACGGCCACAAGGATCTGGGCGATTCGTCCGCGGCGGGGGAACCAGCGGCCAAGCTCCTCCTTTGCGGGAGCTGGCAGCACATAGGGAATCAACGTCAGCAGGCCCAGCACGATCACAGGCACCAGCACGCCCAGCAGGAAGGGGTCGCCCAGTTTGAGCAATTGCTGCACCCATAGGAAGAACCAGGGTGCGCGCGTGTCGGTCTCAAGCGTGGGGGTCCCGCGGATGGGAGCGCCCAGCGGCGCAGGCAGGAAGGTGGCCAGCAGGATCAGGACGATGCCCGCGAGGAACATGCCCAGGACTTCGCGTTTGACCAGGTCGAAGCGAGTGATGCGGGCGGGCGTCTCCGTCAGTGTGGGCGGCGGGGCGGCGATGCCGCCGTCGCGGCGTACGCGGAACAGGTGCCAGATCAGCACGAAGGCGGCCACGGCACTCAGGGCGTAGATGTGCCAGGTGTAGAAGCGCACCAGCGTGGACGGGCTGATGACCGAACTGCCGACGGCGAACTCGTACAGGCGCGGCCCGATCCACGGGATGGAACTGAGCAGGTTGGT
>CALFXA010000167.1 GCA_937928015.1 uncultured Anaerolineales bacterium
GAGATATCCACTCGTGACTGGAGTTCAGACGTGTGCTCTTCCGATCTTATACCGACTTGCCTGTTTTACCTTGATGGTGATTGCCAGCGGCATGATCATGGCCTGTCTGAGAATAAAATCGGGCAGCATCATCCCGGTTGCCATCATGCACGCCACACACAACGGCGTCATCCAAATCTTTTTGGATCGCATTACCTTCGATACGGGCAAAACCACCTACTTCACCGGCGAATTTGGTGCGGTATTACTTCCCATCTTGCTGGTCATCGCATGGTATGTCTGGAATCAAATGGGAAAAATGGAATCGCAGGCAGTATGAACGATATACTCGCCATCCAAAACTTGATTGCCCGCTTCGCCTCTTCATTTGACCTGAGAGACTGGTCGACGTTGGAGGGTTGTCTCGCCCCGCAGGTTTTTACCGACTACTCCGACCTGCGTGGCACACCGCCCGAAACACTCCCCGCAGCCGAATATGTTCGCTTGCGAATGGAGGCGCTTGCGTCACTGACAACCCATCACCTGCTGGGTAATCTGGAAATTGATTTTTCCACCCCGGACGAAGCAACTTGCCGAGCCTCCATGATTATCTGGCGCATACAAAGCATCCCGAAGGATCAAACCCTTCGGGATGTGGCGGGCGAATTTCGCACGCATTGTCTTTACACGTTCCGTCTTTTACAAGAGGCGGGGGCATGGAAAATCGGTGGCATTACACAAAGGGTTTTGTGGAACAGCGGGACCCCCGAGATGCACAGCGGGGTAAAGACTTGGGAGGGCCTGCATCCTATAGGCTAAGTCAAATATGCTTCAAAACCACAAATTGATCTGTCCGGCGAGGTGCAAATCTGGTATACGGGTATAAGTTTCGACCGCGAACATTGGTAACAGCATAGGTAGATAAAACAAATTTCTATTCCAACGTTTAGCCCAGAAATCAAACAACAATGAAGAGCAGCAGAAATTTATTTCTGCTGCTCTTCATTTACTTTTTCACTACTTAACCCAATGACAATATGCGGAAGTCTTCAGCCACCAATCTGACTCATACCACGCTCTGAATCGGCAGGTACGGCGGCCAGCATGTTGTGATGCTGAGGCTTATTGAGTATGGCTCGATAAAAATAAGTTTCCAGAGGGGCCCCAGCATGCACGGGGTCGTGCAGGGCAACTTCATCAGGGCTCACCAGGCAAGGGCGCAGTTTGCCGTCGGAGGTCAAGCGCAGGCGATTACAGTTTTCACAAAAGTGTTCCCCCAGCGGTGAAATGAACCCCACGGTCCCCAACGCATCGGGGATACGGAACGTCCGTGCTGGACCATTGCCATAAGGCGTTTCCACAGATTGAAGGTCTAACATCGAGAGCGCAGCGTGCATTTCCTGCACAGAGATATAACGTTCGTCCGGTGCGGGGAATCCCTCGCCCCACTCTTGGACATTTCCTATTGGCATCAACTCAATAAAACGAACATGCCACGGGTTCTCAATTGTCAGGCGGGCTAACGCAGGTAATTCGTCAGCGTTGAGACCGTTTACGACAACGGTATTCAGCTTGAGCGGGGAAAGTCCCGCCGCTTCCGCTGCGGCAATCCCGCGCCAGACGCGGTCAATGTTTCCTCCGCGCGTGATCCGTTTGAATTTATCAGCATCCAAAGTATCCAGGCTGACGTTCACGCGTTTTAGCCCCGCGTCTGCTAAAGGGCGAGCAAGCCTTTCGAGCAGCAGCGCATTCGTGGTGAGACTGACCTCTTCAATCTTTGGAATGGACGCGATGCGCTGCACGATTTCCACAATGCGTGGATGTACAAGCGGCTCGCCGCCAGTAAGACGAATTCGCTTTACTCCGCCTTGGGCGGCCGTTTCCACGACCCGAACCATTTCATCCACTGATAACTGTTCTGCGCGTGTTTGCCACGCCAAACCATCTTTCGGCATACAGTAGACACAGCGTAAATTACAGCGGTCAGTCACCGAGATACGCAGATAAGTGATGGCACGTCCGAAGCGGTCAATGAACATTTTCATCAGCAGAGGTTATCGATCAGTACAGGACACGCAAGGATCAATGGAAGCCTGGATCAAAGGCATGTCTGCCAGGTTTTGCCCAACGCACAGCAAAGGAATGGCGGGAATGTTGATGTAACTTGGCGTGCGGATTTTGACGCGCAGCGGGGTATCACTGCCGTCTGAAGCCACATAGTAAAACGCTTCACCGCGTGGCGCTTCAACACGGGATGTAGCTTCGCCTGCTGGAATCGTCGGAAACGGATCGTCGATGCGGATCGGGCCAGAGGGCATATTGGCAAGGGCGCTCTCGATCAGGCGCACGCTCTCCAGCATTTCGAGAGCACGCACCACGAGTCGGGCTTGCACATCTCCATCTTCCGAGGTGACAATTTTGAAATCAAGGTCCTGATACGCGGCGTACGGCAAATCCTGGCGAATATCAATGTTCACACCCGAGGCACGCGCCATCGGTCCAACCACACCATATTTGATGGCATCCTGTTTGCTCAATGGACCAATCTTGACCGTGCGCGATTTGACCGTTGCGTTGCGCGTGAAGATCGGGATGGCCATATTTTCCAATACTTTGCGAAGTTCCTGCACTTTGGGAAGAATCAATTTCGGGTCGGGGATATCACGATTCACGCCGCCGATTGCGATCATGCCATAATTGACGCGGTTGCCAGAGATCACTTCCAGAATATCCATGATGCTTTCGCGCACATAATACATTTCCATGAACATAGAGCGAAAACCGATATCTTCCGAGCCGATCCCCGCCCACAAGAGGTGCGAATGCAAACGTTCGAGTTCGCCCATGATGGTGCGGATATAGCGCGCCCGGTCAGGGATTTGAATCCCTGCGATCTTTTCGGCCGCCATGGCAAATGCCGTGGCATGGACGTTCGAGCAGATCCCGCAAACGTGTTCGACCAGGACGATGTCCTGTACATAATTCCGCCGTTGGGCAAGCAGCTCAATCGCGCGTAAAGTGAAGCCGACTTCAATTTCGACCGCTTGAACGGTTTCGCCGGTACAGGACAACTGTAGTTTGTAGGGTTCTTCCAACGCTGGATGATAGGGTCCGATGGGAATACGATAAGGCATATCAATCTCCGTTAAGAAACTTTTGTCTGAGTTTGTGCCCGCTGTTGTTTTCCAGCTTCGCCGCCTTTTTCGCGAAAGAAGCCTATTGGCAGTTCGGGTGGACGAACAAGGCGATCCAGGTGTGGATGCCCAAGAAATTCCACTGCATACAGATCATGAATCTCACGTTCGATCCAATCAGCGGAGGGCATGATGGATGTAATGGATGCAATGACATTTTTCTTCGTGCAGACTTTGACGTTGAGCACCGTGCCACCGTCCATGAAGTGATAAATCAGTTGGGTCTCTCCGTCTTCGAGCGCGATTCCTGTGACGGTAGTGAGGCGCAGACCAATCTTCAAAAACAGATCAGCCATCTCAACGACGTTCAAATCAGGTGCGTCCAGCCATGACCCGTCTTGAGCATGGATCAACTTGTAGGCTCCTGCAAGGCTGGATAACTTGGTTTCCAAATCGAAAGTCATTTTTCACCTCCAACAAGACGAAGCTCACCTCTCTGGCTACCTTTAAAGGCCTGCACGGTGGCGCGGTTACGACATTTCTCACACAACCTCATCAATTGAAGCATGGTGTCTGGAGCATACCCACCGCACAATCGTTCAATGGTTGGCACGGGCAATGGAACAAACAGGGTGCCGCATTGGGGACAGGCATGGTATTCAACGCGATGAGCGATGACCGGCATGGTATTCGTGAGAGCCGGTGCCAACTGTTCAAAATGCAAAGCCTTGGTCGGACAATACTCGACACACTTGCCGCAAAACGTGCATTGGGCAGATAGATATTCCCAGGTGATGCCTTCGGAGGTCGAATCCACAAACTGGATTGCGCCCGGGGAACAGACATAATTGCAGGTGGTACAACCTACACATAGGTCTGTTTGATGCTCGAGTGTGCCGCGAAACCCTGTAGGATAGGTAACCTCATCAATCAGGTTGCGCGTGCGTGAGCCTCGGCTGGAATTGTGCAGCAGCACGTCTAAGATTCCCATCGCATATTCCTTTCCAAATGCCTACATGACCGCGGCAACGACTGCCAGTGCCGCCGCCAGCGCTCCCCAGCGCCAGTAAAATCCCAACGCATACTGGACTTTGACACGTGCTGTCGAAGCCGCCAGCAGACTGGTAAATATAACCACCAAGATGCTGACAACCAGATAAACGATCAGCGACGGGAGGACGCCAGTCACCATTCCGCTGAACAGGCTCGCCAACAATCCACTGAGTGCGACAATTTCCAGGCCGTGGACGAGTTCCAAAATCGCCAAAGCCGGGCCGTTATATTCAATGTGCGTCCCTGCCACGATTTCAGTCTCCGCATTGGGAATGGAAAATGGATTCGCCTTGACCCGCGCGGGGATGGCGATGATCAAGGCAATTGCCGCAAAAATTTGAACCAGGCTGAAGTGCATGTCGACGATGGTTTGCAGGTTGCTGCTTTTGGCCTGGATCGCCAGGGCAATGAAAGCGACAATGAACGGAAGGTTATGTCCAAGCGAGAGCAACGCTTCACGCACGGCACCCACCTGTGCATAGACGGAACGCGAAACATAACCAACCAGAATATCCACGAGGGCGGGCATTTCCAACAGATATAGAAGGAAGATTAAATCGCCGGGAAATGAAATCGATGTGGACCCAGGCGCCGGGATCAATGCCAGTGCAGCCAGAACTGAAATCAAAGACACCAACGGCAAGCCGAGGAATAATCCCATGTTGATGCCGGTTGGACGAATCATCTTTTTCCCGAGCAATTTCACGAAGTCAAAGAAGGGCTGGAAGAACGGCGGACCCTGGCGACCTTGCAGCCGCGCGGTCACTTTGCGCCCCAACCACAAATAAAACCATGCCAAAAGAACCGCGCTGATTAACCCGGGCCAGAGCAGGAAAGCGACAATGCCGCGTACGATTTCATTCATGGCGAACCTCTGCCGTTTTTACGCTCTTCATCTTCCCGGTTTTGCCTTCTGCCAATAATTGCGCGGCTTGTTGAATGCCCTGAATGATTGCCTGTGGCCGCGGCGGACAGCCGGGCACATACACATCCACGGGGACAATCGCTTCAACGCCATCCTGGATCGTGGGGCTGCCGGCAAACACATTGCCTGTTGCCGGGCACGAACCGACTGCCACAACGGCTTTCGGTTCGGGCATTTGTTCGTAGACATTCCGCACAGCTTCCCGCGCCCGAAAAGTCATCGTGCCGGTGATCAGCAAAATATCGGCATGTTTGGGGCTGCCTTGTAATACCGCGCCGATTTGTTCGGCGTCGTAGCGTGGACAGAAACACGGTGCAACCTCGATGTCGCAGCCATTGCACG
>CALFXA010000168.1 GCA_937928015.1 uncultured Anaerolineales bacterium
CGAGATATCCACTCGTGACTGGAGTTCAGACGTGTGCTCTTCCGATCTCTGTACTACTTATACGATACAGGCAGCCACTATTGCCTGGCGGCTCATGCTGACCGATGTACCAATTGTCATCAAGGTAATAACGCCGCCGTGAAACAGGAAGAAGCGCACATCGGGCTGCTGGCGCGCCCCCAGGAAAATGACGGGGCCAAGTGCAGAGAGTGCCACACGCCGCAGGAGGCTCGGGATCGCATGACCACCTTTGCACTGCAAAGCGGGGGATTCGGCACGGTGCTCCAGGAACCTGCATACACACCTTCGGTACAGCCGTCCAACGAATTTCCAGAGGTGCCGCAAGAGTCTGGGGCCTGGCCCTGGCCGGCAGGCGCTGCCGTACTTTTCGGCCTGTGGCTGGCGCTGGTCCTGCTCTCTCCTGTTCGGCCAAGGTAACGAGACGGGGTGGCATTTCCCCCACCCTCACCACATCTGGTCGGGCTCCGTCTTCCTACCGCATGATTGATGAGACGAAACAGGCAAACGCCCTGTTAAAAAAACAATATATTGGTTGTTTTGTAAAAAATTAGCACTATATAAACAGTAAATAGTTACAAAGAACACAATATGTGTGACAGACCTCACTGTTCGGTCGGGCCTCTCATTACTACAATGGCTCTACTCACATATATGACTGTTCGAATGTAAGAGAGCGCCCATGGTCTTCCAAAATCTATCCCCTGAAGCATCACAATTGGAGGCGAACCTATGTTACGCCTTCGTAGATCCTACCCGCATCCTGATCTTGTATGCCCTCAATGGACAACCCTGCACGGTAACGGAACTCACCCAACGGCTGGATGCCAACCAGCCCAAGGTGTCCCGCCATTTGAAGGTGTTACGCGACCTGGGACTGGTGCGGACCACACGCCAGGGTGTAAGCATCACCTATGAATTGGCCGACTGCCGCCTGATCGAAGCGCTTGACCTGTTGCGCGGAGTACTCCGAGACAACATCGCCAACAAAGCCAATGTGATCAAAGAGACACTATAAGCCACATCCACAGTGTAGCTACTCATTCGAGGAGAAATCCATGCCCCAAAAGAATTCCGCTTTTTCTTTGTTCCTTGTTGGATTGGTGTTGGTAATCATTGCCAGCATTTTTTTGGCCACGGCCACACCCGTCCACGCCCAGTGCGGCTCACAAGCCTCCTCCTGCAAGAACTGTCATGAAGTGCAAGCCCAAATGCCCGTCAACTCGGATGGCACAGGTTGGCATCAGTCTCATGCCTTTGGCGATTTTTGCTACATCTGCCATGCGGGCAACCAGCAGGCCACCGACAAGGCCGCCGCGCATGAAGGCATGGTCGATCCGCTTTCGGACATCAAGGCTTCCTGCCAGCAATGCCACGTCTCGGATCTGGAGGCTCGCGCCAAGGTCTATGCGGATGTGTTGGGAGTGACGGTCGGTTCGGGCGCTGCGGCGACCACCTCGGGCGGGGACACGGCGGCGGCTCCGTCGGCAAGCACCGAGTCAGCCCCTGCGGCGGCAGCTTCCCAAAGCTGCAACGAGGTCGTGGTGGACGATCCGAACGCGGTCAACTATGCCCAGAATTATGACGAGATCGTGCTGGGCAAGAAACCGATTAACTGGGGCAACTCCATCCTACTGGGCATGATCGGATTGCTGGCGGTTGGCGGCGGCGGACTCGTCGTCACTCGCGAGAAGTTCATCAACGTCAAATTCGGCGACACGCGCGAGGTCAAGGACGAATATCCCGCCGATGTGGTCGAGATGCTGCCCAAGATCGCAGGCCTCAAGCCCGACTCGCGCAAAGCGTTGAAGAATGTCCTGGAAACCAAGAAGGCCGACAAGGTACTCGACCTGATGGATGCCGTCGTCAGAAAGGACGAGGAATCATGAAATTCATTTTGAATTACATCCGCAAGGATGAGTGGTCGCCATATGTAGCGGGTGTGTTGCTTGGGCTGGTGGGCATCGCCGCCGTGTGGATCAGCAACAGCCTGCTGGGCGCTTCCGGTGCGTTTGAAAATGTTGTCGGGTTGATTGGCAAAGCCATCGCGCCCAAAGCTTTTGACAATATGTATTTCAACTTCATCATGCCTCCGGGCATCACCACCAATGTCATCCTGCTCGTGGGAATTTTCTTCGGCAGTATGATTGCCGCCGCCACCAGCGGCACGCTCAAGTTCCGCGTCAACGACGATGCGCAGTGGAAGCAGGTGTACGGTCCGCAATTGTGGAAACGCTGGCTGCTGCTCTTCATCGGTGGCATCATTTTGGAATACGGTGCGGGCATTGCGGGCGGCTGCACCAGTGGTCTGGCAATTTCGGGTGGAATGCTGCTTGACCCGGCGGCTTTCCTCTTCATCGCGGGTATGTTCGCTTCGGGCATCGTCACCGCCATGATCATTTACGGAAAGCGCTATTAGGAGGCAAAGATGACCACATACATCGTTTCGTTCGCGCTTGGCATCTTCTTCGGCTTCGCACTGAATAAAGCCGGGCTGACCAAGTATCACAAAATCGTCAACGTCTTCCGCTTTACCGACATGGCAGTGTTGAAATTCATGATGACCGCCCTCGTGGTCGCCATGATTGGGTTGTACACCCTGCGCGGGCTGGGTCTGGTGACCTTCCCCGCTCCGCCCGCCACTTACGTGGTCGGCAACCTGGTGGGTGGTCTCATCTTTGGGGTGGGCATGGCGATGGCGGGTTTCTGCCCGGGCACAGCCGCGGCTGGCGCAGGAGACGGCAAACTGGATTATCTCATCCCCGGCGTA
Organism: uncultured Anaerolineales bacterium; assembly: GCA_937928015.1. Taxonomy (GTDB): domain Bacteria; phylum Chloroflexota; class Anaerolineae; order Anaerolineales; family Villigracilaceae; genus JACPVF01. The sequence goes on from CALFXA010000168.1 coordinate 2,789, forward strand.
CTCGGCTTTCTGACCGGCGCGGCGATTTATGGGCTGACCTATCAGCAGGTATTCCCTGCCATTTCGGGAATTGCCAATTACGGCAATGTCGTCATCCCTGACCTGTGGAATCTCTCCTCCTTCCTGACGGTGACAACCTTTACGCTCATGTCGCTGCTGTTGTTCTATCTCATCGACCGCATGGGATGGCAGAGGAAAGAGAAATAAATTATCGGTAATTAGTGACTGGCGGTTGCCAGTCACTAATCTCCCACATCGGAGACACTATGACACAAACGATCTCAAGACGAGATTTTCTCAAACTGGGCACAGCTGCGGCTGGTGCGATGGCTCTCGGCCAGATGCTTCCGCCGCTGGTGGCACAGGCTGCGCGCGAAGCAGGCCAACTCAATGCAGAGGGCGACGGTTTCATCCACAGCATGTGCGAGATGTGCGTCTGGCGCTGTGGCCTGATCGCCAAGGTCGTGAAGGGACGTGTCGTCAAACTGGACGGCAACCCCGAGCATCCGCACTCGCGCGGGAACCTGTGTCCGCGTGGGCAATCGGGCCTGATGAACACCTACGACCCCGACCGCGTGCTGACTCCGCTCGTGCGGACGGGCAAGCGCGGCGAGGGCAAATTCCGCCCCGCGTCGTGGGATGAAGCGCTGGACATCGTGGCCTCGAACATGCTCAAGATCAAGGACAAGCACGGTCCCGAGGCAATGGTCTTCTCGTCCACGCACAACCTGAGCCAGCCGCTGTTCGAGAACCTGCTGTACGCTTTCGGCTCGCCCAACTACGGCACGCAGCGTTCGCTGTGCTTCAATGCCATGATCGTCTCGAACCTGATGACTTATGGCATGGAAGAACCTGGCCGTATCTACGACGACAAGCTGAAGTACATCCTGTTGACTGGCCGCAATCTGCTCGAAGCCATCTCCACCTCCGAAACGCACGACCTGATCACCGCGATCGATCGCGGCGCGAAGGTAGTCTATCTCGACCCGCGCTTCACCAAGACTGCCGCCAAAGCAACCGAATGGCTGCCCATCAAACCTGGCATGGACCTGGCCTTTCACTTGGCCCTGCTCAACGTCATCATCGGCAAGCGGTTGTATAACGCCGCCTTCGTCGAGAAGAACACCATCGGCTTCGACAAATTGAAGAAGGAAGTCAGCAAATACACACCCGATTGGGCCGCACCGCTGACCGGCATTCCCGCCGAAACAATCACCCGCATTGCCCAGGAACTGGCTGCAGCCGCCCCACACGTGTTGGTCCACAACGGCTGGCGCACATCCAACTTCGTCAACTCGTTCCACACCCAGCGCGCCATCAGCATCTTGAACGCGCTGCTCGGCAACTGGGACGTGACCATAACCGAAGCTGCGGGCGAGGAAAGCGGCGTGTTGGGCGTCCCGCCCCAACCGCCCTTCCCGCGCATTTCGGCCCTGCGCCTCGATGGCGTGCCGTGGAAGTATCCCGTCGTCCCATTCAAGATCGGCGTCTTCCAGGAACTGCGCGACAACATCGTCAAGGGCGATCCGTATCAGGCGCACGGCTGGTTCATCTCACGCCAGAACCCGATCATGTCCATTCCCGATCGCGGCAAGACCATCGAAGCCTTCGGCAAGATGGACTTCATCGTGACGATCGACATCATCCTCAACGACACCGCCTGGTTCTCGGATGTGGTCCTGCCTGAGGCTTCCTACCTCGAGCGCTACGACCCGTTGCTACCCGTCGGAGACAAGGTCTTCCTGCGCCAACCCGTCATCGAGCCGCAGGGCGAAGCCAAGTCTGCACTGTGGATTTACAAACAGTTGGGTGAACGCCTCGGCCTGGGTGACTTCTTCCAGTACGCAGACGAAGAAGATTACATCCGCCAGCAGTTGGCCCCGCTGGGCGTCAGCCTTGAGGAGGTCAAGGCCAAGGGATATGCCGAGGCGCCCGAATCCGCTCACAGCGGAGAGGCAGCCGAGTTAAGCTGGAACACACCCAGCGGCAAGATCGAGTTGTACTCTGATACGCTGGCCAAAGTCAACTTCCCGGGCGTCCCCACCTGGGAAGAACCGCCCACGCCAAAGGACGGCGAATTCTATTTCCTGACTGGCAAAGTAGCGCAGTCCACGCAGTTTGGTACGCAAAACAACCAACTGCTGCATAAATACTCCGACGAACCGCGCCTGTGGATGAACGCGAAAGTGGCCGCCAGGCAGGGGTTGGCAGACGGTGACTGGGTGGAGGTTGCCAGCGAAGTTGGCAAGATCCACACCCGCCTGCTCGCCACGGAAGCCATCCGCCCCGATTGTGTATACATGACCCCTGGTTACGGCCATCTTTCGAAAGGCCTCAAGACCGCCTTCGGCATCGGCGCCAGTGACTCGGCGGTGCACGTCACCTACACCGATCCCATCAGCGGAAGCCAGGCACTCAGCCAGACTTTTGTAACGGTAACAAAGGCTTAGAGGTGAGACATGACTGACATCAAACATCACGCCTATCTCTTCGACGCCACGCGCTGTATCGACTGCCGCGCCTGTATGGTGGCTTGCAGCGTCGAAAACAACATCCCAATGGACAAGACCCGCATCTGGGTCGCGGGACTGGGCATCCAGGGAGAATTCCCAGACTTGCATCGCAGTTCAATGGTCTATCACTGTATGCACTGCGACCACCCCGACTGCATGTCGGCCTGCCCCGTGGGTGCGTACACCAAGGCGCCTGACGGCCCCGTCAGCTACAACCCCGACGTGTGCATCGGCTGCCGCTATTGCATGAACGCCTGTCCCTTCGGCGTGCCGCACTTCGACTACGACAAGGGCATCATCGAAGGCGCGTTCATCGACAAGTGCACCTTCTGCCCGCAGCGCATCTACAACGGACAGGAACCCGCCTGTGTGCAGACCTGCCCCACCGACGCACTCGAATACGGTAACCGCGATGAACTGCTCAAGAAGGCGCATGAGCGAATTGCCGCGCACCCTGACCGCTACATCGACCACGTCTACGGCGAATTCGAAAATGGCGGCACTTCCTATCTCATCCTCTCGCACGTTCCGTTCAGCGAGCTGGGCCTGCCCAACCTGCCCGAAACGCCTGTCAACGAAGTCAGTGAAAAGGTGATGGAAATGACCATCCCGTTCGCCCTGGGTTGGGGGGCAGTGCTGACCGCCGTCAGCGCGGGTGTGGCAATGTATGATAAGAAAAAGAATGGAAAAACCGCAGAGGAACAGGCGGAGGAATCCAAGTGAAACTCAACATCACTCTTCCCAAATTCCTCCGAATCGGAACGCTTCCAATCGTTCTGATCGTGCTCATGGGCATCGCTTTCGTGGTTGCCATGATCCGCTACATCTTTGGCATCGGTGCCATCAGCGACTTGAGCTACTCCTATCCCTGGGGCTTCTGGATCAGCTTCGACCTGTTTACAGGCGTGGTTATATCCAGCGGTGGTTTCATCATGGCAGGCACGGTCTACATCCTGCGCATCAAGGAATTCCAGCCCCTGCTCCGCCCTTCCGTGCTGACGGCCTTCCTTGGCTACATCATGGTCGCCGTGGCGCTGCTGGTGGACCTCGGTCATCCTGAGCGCATTTGGTATATGATGATCCACTGGAACCACACTTCAGTGCTGCTCGAGATCGGCATCTGCGTGATGAGTTACCTCACCGTGCTGGCCATCGAATTTGCACCTGTGGTGCTGGAGCGCTTCCCTGTGTTGCACAAGATCGCTCACCTGATCCACAAGTTCATCATGCCGTTTGTGATCCTCGGCGTGGTGCTCTCCACCCTGCACCAGTCCTCCCTCGGTTCACTGTTGCTTATCCAGCCTGCCAAACTGCACCCGCTGTGGTGGACTCCCATCCTGCCGATCCTATTCTTCACCTCGGCCCTTGCCGTCGGCCTGGGGATGATCATCTTCGAGTCGTCCCTCAGTTCCCGCTACTTCAAGCGCGGATTGGAGACTCACCTGCTGGCAAAATTGGCAAAGGCCATCCCCGTCATCCTCGTGATCTACGCGCTGATCAAATTCGGCGAACTGGCTGTGGCAGGAGAACTCGATCTGCTCTTCACCAGCGGCAGCATGAGCATCCTCTTCTGGGTCGAGATTCTGATTGGCGTTGTTGCGCCTTCCATCTGGTTCGCTTTCAAACAGAATCGCACCAACCCCAACCGCCTGCTCACTGGCGCAATTGTTCTCCTGCTGGGCATGATCCTCAACCGCTTCAACGTCAGTTGGTTTGCCGTCAAGCATCCTGATCCCCTTTATTACCTGCCGACCTTCATGAGCAACGTCAAGTACTTCCCGACTCTGCCTGAGGTATCCGTCTCCATCGGGATCTTCTCTGCGGGCATCCTGGCTTTCGGGCTGCTTGCCAAATACTTCCCTGTCTTCGAGGATGAGAATCGCGCAGCCGCTCACGTCGGCGATTAAATTTTCCTGAATCTGAAGCCTGTCCCCATTTCAACAGGCTATTACACGCGAGTTACGAATTACGTAGCGTATTCCGTAATTCGCAACTCGCCATTTTTCTTATGCGTCCCTCTTTTTTTCACCACCTGCACCCACCCACCATTCCAGCCGCCCAGGCGCGCTGGCGTTACACCCTGGGCGCAGGCGGGACGGCCGTCTTCCTGATGCTCGTCCTCGGGCTAACAGGCATCCTGGAGGCGTTTTACTACTCTCCCAATCCACAAGAGGCTGCGCTCTCGGTCCAGACCATCACTTATCTCGTCCCATTCGGCGGACTGGTCCGCAACCTGCATTATTGGTCGGCCCAACTGTTGATCCTCGTGGCAGGGATTCATCTCCTGCGGGTGGTGTTTACGGCTGCATACAGTCGTCCGCGTCGCTTCAATTATTTGCTGGGTCTGGGACTCTTCATCCTGGCCTTGCTGCTGGATTTCACAGGTTATATCCTGCGCTGGGACGAGGGTATTTGCTACCCGTTAGTGACGGGCACCAACCTGCTGAAGACGATTCCCCTGATCGGTAATTTCATTTATCGTATCGCCATCGGCGGCGGGGAAGCCTGCACCACGGCCCTGCTGCGCTTCTATATTTGGCACATCTTTGGCCTGACCTTGCTGGCCGTTATCTTGAGCGTCTGGCACGCCTTCCGCGTCCGTCGTGATGGAGGTATTGCCGTCCCGCCGCCGCACCTCCGCACCGATACAGCGCGCATCTCCCGCAATGAGTTGGTGCGTCGCGAAGTCCTGGCAATTTTGATTGTCAGCATCCTGCTGATCCTGTTGGCAAGTTTCTTCCCTGCGCCCATCGCGCCCGCCATGACGGGCAAGCCTGTGATGACCGAGAACGCCCGCGCACCATGGTTCTTCCTGTGGGTGCAGCAGATGCTCAAGTGGGGCGATCCCTTCGCCTTTGGCGTTCTGATCCCGTTGATTCTGTTGGCAATCCTGGCACTTGTCCCGTACATCTTCCCTCAACCTGCTGACAGCGACATCGGCCGCTGGTTCCCAAAGTCCAACCGCGTCGCGCAGATCGTGGTCATCGTGATCACATTGACCGTGATCGCTTTGACCCTCCTTGCCCTGGTCTCATGAAAAAATATCTTGCGCTCGCCTCTGGACTCCTGCTCCTTACCCTGGCATTCATCGGGTGGATGGACTCGCGCCGACCCACCCCCATTGCCCTGACGCCCACCCTTACGGGTCAACCCGAATATTGTCTCACCTGCCACAGCGACCTGCCCGAAATCAGCACCTCACATCCCGTCAAGACCTTTGGTTGTGTCATCTGCCACGGCGGAGAACGCCTCGCCCTGGATGCAAACCTGGCACACAGCTCGATGCGCGGCGGGGTCAATCCGTCGGACCTGTCGGTGGTGGAAGCCTCATGTGGCGGAAGCAACTGTCACTCGGGAGACCAGGCCGCAGGGCGGGATCATATCCAACGTGTGATGACCAGTGTTCAGTCCACCTACGCGGGCGCGATCGCCAACATCCGCTACACATTCGGCGCCCAACCCGACCTGAAGGCTTACTTCGGAATCGCCACCGTCACCGACGAGCAGACCAAGACGGGCATCACCTCGCTCCAGGCATTCGACCCTTCCCACGAGAGCAGCCCCTCCATCCAAAAATTCGGTGTGAACTGCCTCACCTGTCACCTCCACGCCCAGCCGCGTGAAGGCGAAGCCTACGCTCGTCAGACAGGCTGCGCGGCCTGCCATGCAACGTCGAAGCATACCCTGTCGACCGCCATCCCCTACACTCAGTGCAACGCCTGCCACAATCGCGGCAACTACAACCTGCGCACGATGACCTTCGAAGAGCGGGCCGACCATCCAACCACGCGTCTTCATGATTATTACCAGCCCATCGCCCAGTTCACCCAATGCGAGTACACCCTCGATTGCGTGGACTGTCATACGCGCACCGAGGCCATGGGCGATGGCGACATTCATGTCAATCAGAAAAGCATCGAGTACGCGCAGTGCAAGACCTGTCACGGCACGCCCACCAAACTGCCGCGCACCCAAACCCTCACCGACCCCAACGACATCGCCTCTACGCTGGCCATGCTCAACCCCGTCACGAACCTCAAGCTCGGTGACACGATCCTGGTCACCGAGAAAGGCGAGCCACTTTGGAACACGCGCGTCCTCGCTGACGGCACCTATGCCCTGATTGGGAAAGCCACGCGACAATATTTCACCTTCCGTCCCGTAATGGGCAGCGGATGCACGCAATCGGGCGAGGACCAGTCTTCGGCGTACTGTCACGAGTGCCACGCCGTGGAGCGCTGACATGACCCAACCTTCCCGCCGCGACTTTCTCAAACTACTCCGCGATGGATTCCTGTGGATGAGCGGAGCGCTCGCCCTGGGTGGGCTGATCCGCTTTCTGGATTTCGAACCCAACCCCGTTCCCAAAACGGAATTCGATCTGGGTCCCGTCGAACAGTTCCCCCTCAACTCGCGAACCCTCTTCACCGATCCGCCCTCCATCCCGATTCACACCGAAAGCGGATTCTCCGCCCTGAGCCTGGTCTGCACCCACCTCGGCTGTGCTGTGGAGCAAAGCGCGGACGGCTTCGCCTGTCCCTGCCACGGTTCGCGCTTCAATGTAGATGGCGCGGTCACTCACGGTCCCGCTTCGAAACATTTGGCCTCCCTGCGCATCGAACGTACAGAAGAGAATCATCTGATCTTACACATAGATTAAGCGGATGGTCCTTCCATGACAAACATTCTCGGAAATTTCGTGTTTCATCCATTCTCATCGAGATGAAACAGGCATAAACTCAGAATCCTCCGAAGCCTATCCGCCTACACCTTCTGGCATGGCGACAGGACAGACAAATCAGCAAGCGCATTTGTCCCGGTTGGCGTGGAAACGCTCCAGCCCCCCGCATTGGAAAGGAGACCCAGGCATCGTCATCTTTGACGAGGCTGTCTCTTTTCTTGCGAGACAGCCTCTTTTTATTCGCACTGGAGAAATACCATGGAACTTCAGGCCCTGCTCGAAAAATCCACCGCCCAGCACTCCCACCTGTGCCCGCGCCAGATCCTTGGTGTGCGGCTGGCCCTACTGGGGATGAAATTCCTTGGGTTCGAAGAACCGCCCGCCAAGAAACGCCTCCTGGTAATTGTCGAAAGTGACGGTTGTTTTGCCGACGGCGTCATCGCCGCCACCGACTGCACCGTGGGCCATCGCACCCTGCGGGTGGAAGATTACGGCAAGACCGCCGCCACCTTCGTGGATACGATCACAGGGCAGGCAGTGCGCGTCACTCCCGCACTGGATGTCCGTGAACGCGCGCTGGTCTACGCCCCGGGGGAGCCGCGCCACTACTTCGCACAGATGCAGGCTTATCAGATCATGCCCGACGTGGAAATGTTCAGCGTGATTCCTGTGTTCCTCGATACACCCGTCGAAGCCATTATTTCCCGTCCTGGGGTGCGCATCAACTGCGATGTATGCGGCGAGGAGATCCTCAACGAGCGGGGCATCCATCGTGATGGATTTATCTTCTGCCGCACCTGCGCAGGCGAAGGGTACTATCAACCCATCCCGTCGACCATTCTGGTTCAAGTAAAAGATCATCAAGTGAGTGAGGTGGGATGAATCGCAAATCCTTTTTTGAGCGTCTGCTTCCCACTTTGCCCGAAGGCAAACTCCTCGACGTTTCCATCGGTACGTATTGGACCGCCGTCCTCGCCGAAATCGACGGCGAGACTCGCTGCGGGCTGGCCGCCACCGTCACCGACGCCTCGCATCACCACACGACCGAACCATCTCTCAAACATGCAGGATATCTACATGAACTTTCTTCGTGCGAACTGGCTGATCTTGTCCACTCGCCCATCCTGCCCGAAGTCTCGGTGGGACTAGCCGCCGTCAACGCCCTCCTGCCGCGCCAACCCAACCTTTGGGTGGACCTGCATTCGAAGGAGGTTCTCGCCCGCCTCGGCGTGAACAAGACGGTCGTCATGGTCGGCCATTTCCCCTTTGTTTCCGAATTGCGAGCCAGGGTGGGAAAACTACTTGTGCTGGAACAGAATCCGTACGAGGACGATCTGCCTGCTTCCGCCGCGCCTGAGGTCATCCCACAAGCCGATGTACTGGCCATCACGGCCATGACCCTACTCAACCGCACCTTCGACGACCTCATCGCCCTCAAACGCCCTGGCATCCCCACCCTCATCATCGGGCCAACCACCCCGCTGTCGCCCATCCTATTCGACATGGGCGCCACCGTCCTCTCGGGAGCCGTGGTCGAAGACCCCAAACCCATTATGCGCGGAGTGACCCAGGGTGCAAACTTTCATCAACTTCGTCAAATGGGCGTGCGTTTGGTTTCCATGACCACCAAGACCTCGCTTTTCAACATGGATTGAAACAAACATCGGAAGTAAAGTAAAATCCATAAAAACATGAAATCCTATCGCAAAGAACTCTGGCTCAACCTCCCCACTCGACGGGGATTCGTCAACATCACCTCGCAGGTGGAAGAATGTCTGCGCGAAAGCGGAATCCGCGAAGGGTTGGTGCTGGTCAACGCCATGCACATCACGGCCTCCGTCTTCATCAACGACGACGAGTCGGGGCTGCATCACGATTACGACAAATGGCTGGAGAAACTCGCCCCACATGAGCCGATCAGTCAGTATCGTCATAACGATACGGGCGAGGACAATGCGGATGCGCACATGAAGCGTCAGGTCATGGGCCGCGAGGTGGTGGTGGCTGTGACGGAAGGCCGCCTCGACTTCGGGACCTGGGAGCAGATCTTCTACGGCGAATTCGACGGGCGCAGGCAGATCGGAAGAGCACACGTCTGAACTCCAGTCACGAGTGGATATCT
>CALFXA010000169.1 GCA_937928015.1 uncultured Anaerolineales bacterium
ATCGAGCAGGGTACCAGCGTAGCGCCGCGTCAACAGGGATGGCATGAGGTACTCGAACATCGTCCCGCTCCACGAAAGCAGGACGCGCGCTCCGTTCAGTTGCGTGATTGGACGGGCAAGATACAGCCAGTGATTTTGCGGGACTTCGCCCTTGGAGATCGCCACCAAACTGGTGAGACGCGCTTCCGAGGCGAGCAGGTCGTAATAACTCGTATCCAGTCGCCCGGTATCGACGTTGTAGCCGATGTGAAACACCTTGCGCTGCGGGTCATAGAGGAAGTGAAAATTCATTGCTTCGAAATGGGCCTCGGCGCGGGTGCGGATGAGTTGCAGGTCATCCAACAGCTCGATCGCGGAGGCGCGGGCGGTTTCGAGTTGCGCCGCGAACGTGTCACACCATGACAGCGAATCCCGTTCGTCATCCTGCAAATGGGTGCGAACACCTTTAAGCGCCTCCAGTGTATTCCTGCAGATGGCGGGAATTTCTTCCAACGAAGGCTTGAGCGAAAGAGCCACGACCAGTTCCTGCCAGGCGTTTGCCAGTTCAGGTTGCAAGTCTGGTCGGCTGAACAAGGGAGGAATCTGCGCCATTGCCAGCGACCACGGACATAAGGTTTCGATTTCACGTTGAATTTGGGACAAGTGATGGCGCGTGCGTTCGATCCATGTGGAAAGAGTGCGGATGGTATCGTAATTAAGTTGCTCGGCGGCGGCTTCCACTACCCTGGCTAGCAGATCTTCCAATTCGGTGCGGCTTTCGCGGAATAGGCTTTGCAGGAATTGTGGGGAACACTGACGTGCATCCTGCAGGCGTTCAGCTTGTTCTCTCAAACGGGAAATGACCTCATGCAGTTCGCTTTTCGTGCCTTCGAGGTGGGCCTGATGCAAGGCCGTGTCCAATACGTTGAGTGTATCCATCAGCCCCTGCCAATGGATGATGGGACGGCTGGCAACATCGGCGCAGCCCTGGCGCAAAGTCAACAGGCAGGCGGACAGGTTGCCATTGTCCACAGTGGAAATATAGCGCGGCGAAAGCGGACTCAGGGTGCGCGTGTCGTACCAGTTCAGGAAATGACCGCGCTGTTTCTCCAGTCGATCCATGCCATCCAGCGTATTGCGCAGGCGCAAGACCAATTCCTGCGGTCCGATGTACCCGAGGTCATAGGCAGATAATGTGGAAAGCAAAAGCAGGCCGATATTGGTCGGCGAGGTACGATGCGCCACCAGTCCGCGCGGCTCCTCCTGAAAATGATCGGGGGGCAGCCAGTGATCATCGGGGCCGACAAATTTCTCAAAGTACAACCAGGTGGTGCGCGCCAGTTGGCGCAGTTGTTCTTCCTGAGGCGGGCTGAGTTTCTCCGTCGCAAAAGTGATCGGCTTGCTGATCCAAAACGCGAGATAGGGTGAAACGGTCCACACCAGCAGGAATGGTGCGGCCAGCCACACAACCGACGGATTGAGTGCGATCACCAGCAAGAATAGCAGGACCGAAACCGCCGGGGCAAGGCCCATCGCCCGCCAGGCCGAACGAATCTTCAATTCCCTGCCAAACACATTGACCGTATGCGCCGCCGTCACCCACTGGAGCAAACGTTTCCGCGTGATAGTCAGGCGCACGAGGGTGGTGAGAATGGCATCCAGCGTAATGGATGTCTCGTGCGGTAGGAACGCGATCTGGAACAGGTCACGCAGCGCGGCTTGCTGGACCGGGCGGGCGGTCGTTTCGGGATATTGATCTGTTCGACGGGCACGCAGCGTGGCGAAAAAACCAAACAACACGGCCACCACATACGTGGAAAGCGCCAGCGTCATCCACACCAGGCTCGAACCTGGCAGGAACAACCAGCCACCGATGATCAAGGCCAGAATCGCCGGGGTCACCAGACTGCGGCGGAGATTGTCCGCGATCTTCCAGCGGTCAAGCGTGGACAGATTGCTGCGAATCTTCCCCTGGGTATCGTGCGGCACCTGTGACTTGAGCCAGGGCAACAACTGCCAGTCGCCCCGAATCCAACGATGGAAGCGATGGGTATATGAAACATAGTGCAGGGGATAATCTTCGAAAAGAACGACATTGGTCACCAGGCCGCAGCGTCCATGCAAGCCCTCGAACAGATCGTGGCTCAACAGCGTGTTTTCGGGCACGCGTCCATGCAGACTGCGCTCGAAGGCGCTCACATCATAGATGCCCTTGCCGACGTAACTGCCCTCACCGAACAGATCCTGATAGACATCCGACACGGCGCGGGTGTAGAGATCGAGAGTCGTATCACCGGAATAGATGCGGGAGAAGATCGAACGATTGGCCGCCGTCGGTCTCACCTGGACCCTGGGCTGGAGCACCGTGTACCCATCGATCAGCGTCCCCGAGGCGGGATCGAATTCCGCCTGGTTCAGCGGATGGGCGATGGTCCCCACCAGGCGGCGGACACTGTCGCGTGGCAAGGTGGTGTCCGCATCCAACGTGACCACATAACGGATCGCGGGCAAAACGGACAGATCTCCCAATTGGATGGAAAACGAGTTTTCTTCTTTTCCAAGGAGAAGTCCATTGAAGGCCGACAATTTGCCGCGCTTCCGTTCCCAGCCCATCCAGCATCCTTCAGCGGGATTCCAACTACGGTCGCGGTGAAATAAATAGAAGGGCTGATAACCTTCATTGGCATAACGAGTGTTGAGTTCCTCGATGCCCGCTCTGGCCTGTTCGAGCAACTGCGCTTCGCCGGGCATTTCTTGTTGCGGCGCGTCCACAAGATCGGATAACAGGGCAAAGCGGACGTTCGGGTCAGCGTTGCCGAGGTGATGATTTTCTAATTGACGCAGGAGCGACGCGAGTTCGAGTTCGTTAGCGAGCAACGAAGGAATAACCACGATGGTACTGCATTCGGGCGGGATGCCATTCTGAAAACTGAGCCGCGGCAGAATGCGCGGCGGCACGATCTGGACCACCAGCCAATTGGTCAAATCTAAGGCGATGGCGGAGGCGGGGAAAAACATCAACAGAAATGCGAGAATGACCTGAAGGAAACTCCCACCCACAATGGTGGCATAACCGGCCGCAGCGGAAACCAGCAGTGCGGTGATCAGGATAATGCTCCCCAAATAGGCGGGGACGGCATGCCTGATCAACCAGCGGCGCAAACGACTCCCACGCGGCGGCTGATATCCCAATTGAGATTCAAGAATCGCTCGTCCCGGGCCAATCAGGTAATAACCGACATGACGCGTGCGCGGCCGCTCTCCGTTCTTGGCGAGGTGGATGGCCGCGTGTGCGATGGCGCGTTCATCCGCTTGAGTGCCAAGCGCGATCTCCTCGACCACGTTGCGATAGCGATTGCGCGTGTCGAAGTCCATGCGGGTGTACACATCCGCCGGGTCGCTGCGCAGGGCGTCCTCCACCATGCAGGCGCTTTCAAAAAACGACAGCCAATCTTGTGCGGCCAGCATGCGCAGGCTGATGATGCTGTTGATCACGATGGTCTCATCGCTGACAGGGGGACGGTCCGTCTCCGAGTCCGATGCGGCTGGATCGAGGCGTTGCCCTGAGCCCATCGAACGGTCAGAAATGGAAACGGGGGGCAAATCGAGGTGCGTGATATGCGCTAGCGCATCTGTCAGTGTTTCGAGAATGCTAAGTCCCAACATGGGAGCCAGCGCCCAGATTTCTCCGATCTTCAACGGAGTGATGCTCTGAAATGCATCGATGAAACTTTTGATTGAGTCGAGCTCGAGATGGCTTTCGGTGGCCTTGGTCAGTGTGAACGCCAGGATGTGGATGCGCGTCATTTCGCCGTCGTCCACTTTGGCCTTGGGAAGCCGCTGATAAAAATCAGGCGGAATGTTTTCGGCGGTCTGACGGAGAGCCTGTTCGATGATGTAGAAATTATCCAGGATCCATTCGGCGGCATGCGAAACGGTTGTCTCCGCACGGCTGGATTCATCGAAGTAGCGATACACATCTTTAAGAAATGTCCCCAGGATTTTCAAACGCGCGGGAAGCGGGTCTTTCTTTGCAGAATGGCTGACGGGCTGGAGGCTGCGGGCCAGGGACAACGCCCGCTCATCCAATCGTGGGCCGTGTGATGTAGAAGCCGACACAGCCTCCACCCTGACAGGCGAAACAGAGCTGAGCATGCTCAATGCCCTTTGGTTTCGCGTGCGGCTATTTCGGCCTGGGTTTGTTTGATCTCGTTTCCAGAAAGATCCTGCATGATCATCAACGAGGTGGTCCCGTAGACAATAAAACTATTGGCGATGCTCCCATAGGGCCAGCGTCCTTCACCTGAATGGCCGTGCGCCACCAGCATGACCAGGTCAGCGTTCTCCTGTTCCACCATGTCGTGGAGCGTAGCTGTCATGTTGTCGCTGACAACCAAACGGGTCTGCAAATCTACACTCTGGAGTGCTAACTGGGAGGTCAGTTGTTCGAAGTAATGTGAAGCGGCTCGATAATTCCGTTCTGCGATGCGCGTAACGAGCTCCACATCATTGTCCGAGAGAGGGAAGCGATGGAGCATTTCCGGTTTGCGAATGACCGTGCCCAGGATAAGTTGAGATTTGTGAAACTGTGCCAGCCCCACTGCCACCGGTAAAATGTATTCGGCCCGTGCCGAACAATCCAGCCCGACGAACAAACGCTTGTAGTGAACGGTTGGTTCTGTATCAGAGGGTTTATAAGCCCTGACGAGCAACGTGGATTTGAAGGCGCGTAGGATGATCTTCTGTACTACGCTGCTGATGTTCCACCCGCTTAGTCCACTGCGCCCATGCGTACTGAGGGTGATCAGGTCCACATCGTTGTTATTGGCAAATTCGATAATGCAGTCGGCGGAGAGGCCTTCCATCATTTCCTGATTGACCTGCAAATTGGCGGCGCGCAAACGGGTTGCAATGTCATCGAGATAAACTTCCGCCTCACGCTTTTTGAGGTGCCAATCTAGCGGGTCGATGGCGCGTTGTTCCGCTTTGATGCGGGAGAGTTCAAGAACATGAAGAAGAGTGACACGTGCGGAAAATGCCGAGGCAACCGCCTGTACATGCGGCAACACACATTCCGCCAATGCGGACCCATCCAGTGGAACAAGGATATGGTTAATCATAGAAACCTCCAGCGTCAGACAATCCGAACAACCCACGGTCAGCGATGTAAGCTTATTTGGTCGGCATTGACAATATCCATTCCCCCATATCATTACACTTACAGTATATCCCACTTTTGTCCAGGTAAATTGCGGTCCATTTGTATCTCAATGGTTTGGCGTGAATATATTTCTTGTTTTTTAGATTCAACTTTCCTTGAGGATAATAAAGATCCATCCCACTCGGTATATAACCGGGATGTGGGCATAACTTTCGTAGGCGGCGGAGAGAAATCTCTATCGCTTTTGATTTAGGAGACGTCAGCTACGATGGCACCAATCGCTAAAACCTCTTTCGGTTGCTCGTCTCATTTTACAAAACGCACAAGAATTGTCTCCATGCTAGACATTACCAGCTGCCGCTTTGCCTCTTTGAGATGTAGGACATCTCCTTGCGCTTCGATCATGGTCATTAACTGTCTGGCGCGTTGTTTGGCGGAATCCGTGCTGGCAGAATGCCCCATCGCTGGCAGGATCAATTCCGCCGCCTTTTCAAACTCATCACGGTGAATGAAACACTCCGCCAATTCCAAAGCGGCGTCTATGGCTTGCGGTATCACTTGTGCTTCCAGGGAAATTTTGATGGCTTGCTTCAGCACTCGTTCCGCTTCAAGCCAATCTTCGGATGCGATGGCGACCTTACCCAAATAAGTTAGCGTCGCGGCAATGTCCCAACGCAAGCCCAGAGTGTTGAATATCGCCAGGCTTTTTTCAAGCCTTTCTCTGGCGGAAACAAAATCACCTTTTTGAAACGCCAAAACCCCCATCTGACCATATAGGGTTCCCATACTCCAACGATCATGGATCCGTGAACTGAGAGCAAGGCTTTCCTGCAAATAATTGTCCGCATCTTCCAACTTCCCAAGTTGAATGACGATTGGGCTGAGACTGTTAAGCGCAAAAACGATTGCGGACATATTCCCCAATTTCCGCCATATCGATAAGCCCGCTTGCATCCGTTCGCAGGCAAATTCAAGGTTGCCTTCCTGCGCCGCGTTAAATCCTTGATTGATATGCCCAAGCCCCATGGACCAGAGATCGTTGTAGCGTGTAGCAAGTTGCAACCCCTCATCAAGCAATGTGCGGGCAAGCGGAAAATCTCCCATCATCGAAACCATCTTGCCGTAAATGATCAACGCCTGCGGCAGGAATTTTGCATCCTCCACGCCTCGCAGGATTTCAATGCTTTCCTTGATCATGGCACGGGCTTCAGCATGCCGACCTGACCGCCCCAGGAAACTGGCACAGAAGAACATGGCATTACCCAGATACATTTTCTCTTCACGAGTCTGGGCATCCATCCGAAGCGATTTCAATAACGCTCTCGTCTGCTCAATGCCATCCTGAAACCAGCCGTGGACGGCATACACCGTCCAATACATATCCAACGCCTGATCCATAAGGGCATACTTCTTTTGTTTAAGGGCATGTGCCCATGCCATGCGAAGATTACCAAATTCATCGAACAATTCGCGCAACCGTTTCGACTCATCTCCGCCAAAGAGTGCGGATTCGCTTTGATGCAGAAGGGTTAAATAGTATTTGCTATGCCCATCGCGCAGAATGGCTTCGTCTTTCAAATAATCCTTCGCATACTGGCGGATGACTTCGTGCAGATCGAATCTGCCACTGGATGACCGCCGCAGCAGCGATTTGGATTCCAGACTCGACAACACGCCTCTCTTCGCGCCGACAACTGATTCGGCTGCCTCGCGAGTGAATCCACCCTGAAAGATGGTCAGGCGGCTCAATACAACTTGTTCAGATTTGGAAAGCCGCTTCCACGAGTGGTCAAAAACAGCGCGCAGACTTCTATGCCGTTCAGGGACATCCCGCAGCGTGGACGAAAGAAAATCAAACCCGCGCTCGATCTCCTCTGCGATCTCTTCGCATGACAACACATTGACCCACGCCGTGGCGAGTTCGATGGCGAGCGGCATCCCATCCACCCGTTGGCAGATGCGGATGGTGGCTTGGCGTTCTTTGCCAGTGAGTTTTATATCGGGGCGGATGCGCCTTGCGTGAAGCTCGAAGAGTTGCAAGGCGCTGTACATGGCTTTGCCTTCATCTTCTTTGGGTGGGATGGTCAGCCCGCCGAGTTCAAATGTCCATTCGCCTTGCAGGTTGAGTCGTTCGCGCGAGGTGACGAGGATTTTAAGTGTCGGAGTTTTTTGCAGGAGTTCAGAGAGCAGGGGCGCGCCATCCATCAAATGCTCGAAGTTGTCGAGCACCAGCAGGACGTTTTTGTTGCGCAGGTAATCGGAAATGCGTATTTTGAGTTCGTCGGCGCTGGCAGAAGGAATATTCAACACCGAAGTAATGGCGGGTAGGATGGAATCCGCCGCCTGGAATGCGGCAAGTTGGACGAAATACACCTGCTGATCGAAGGCAGCGAGTTGCGCGTAGGCGGCATCCAACGCGAGACGTGTCTTCCCGATGCCGCCTGGTCCGAGAATGGTGATGAGGCGCTGGCGTGGGTCAGTCAACATGCGGGCGAGGGATTCGCTCTCCTGCTGGCGACCAATGAACGGGGTGGCGGGGATGGGAAGATTCGAGGGAGGAGAAAATGTTTCAGAAACAGCAGACCAGGCTTCGGGTCGGGTTGAAGCGCTGCCGAGGCGTTGGATACTGCCCTCGCCGCGCGCAATCTTGAGGAAGAGAGTCCGCTCTTCGGGTGAGACATCCAAATGAACCGCTAGCAGTTCAGCGATTTGTTTCGATGGACGGCGCTCATCGTTTTCGATTTTGCGAATGGCAGAGAGCGAACAGCCGACACGCTTTGCAAGAGATTCCTGCGTGAGGTCGAGTTTTTTGCGGCGCTGCTTGACCCATTCTCCAAAAGTTTCTGCGTTCATCGGCGGGATTTTATCATCGTTTTGTGGCGCTTTTTGTGGCGGTAAGCGCCACCTGACACGGCGGTGAGAAGCGTATGATGCCGACATCAAACAAAGGAGATAAAGATGAAAAAAAATATTTCTCAGCCTCAACCGCTTTTGCTCACGCCTGGCGCTGGACCAACGCTTTCTTTTCTGGGCGTGAATTTGGCATTCAAAGTTTCGAGTGCAGATACGAACGGCGCGTGGGCTTTGCTGGAATACGTCGCGCCGCCCAAGTTTGCGGGTCCGCCATTGCATTGGCATAAAGTGACAAACGAGGCTTTTTATGTGCTTGAGGGTACAGTGACATTTCGCAAGGATGCTGAAGTTTTCAAAGGCGAGCCTGGCGCGATGGTGTACATCCCAACTGGCACATTGCATACATTTTCAAATCAGGAGGATAAGCCCGCGCGGTTTTTGACCTTCCTTTCCCCTGGCGGCTTTGAGGAATATTTCAAGGCGTTGGCGGTAATGGTGCAATCAGAACCAGCCTGGCCCCCAAAGGATATGAGCAAGTTACTGGTGTTGTACGAGAAGTACGACAATTATTTCCCAAGCAAGTGATTTTTACGGCTTGCCTGTCAAAAAACACATTGGAAGAAATAAGTTGATGCATCTCGTTTTGCGATTTTCATCAGCACAACGAAAGGATTAAGAATGTCTTTGAAACACAAATTATTTTCTCTGGTCATATCATTATCAATTTTCTTGTCGGCGTGTACAAACATTGATGCGCCAAATGAGCCGGGTGTCGAAACACCAGAAGCGCCCGTTGTGGTGGAAGCGGATATTCCACCCACTGCCGGCCAGTCCCTGTTTGGTGATGAAATTTACAACGTCATTGAACAATGCCAGAGCGCAGGGCCGAATCAAGTCTGCCATAAGGGCGAAGTCAGCGATCTATCTGTCGGGCAGAGTTTTCGCAGCGAATCGGCTTCGCTCGATGCTTATGATATTTGGATGTTCCGCCTGCAAGCCCCCGGCGTGGACAGCGACTTCGAGAGTCTGCTGATTCTTGCGGCGGGCAACACCGAAGTTCGCTTCGACGAGGTTTTCATCGGTCGCGACGAGGCCAACCAGAACTTGCCGCGTTTGGTCTTTTCCACCACCGATGGCGCGGATTTCGGCAGCGGACTGGTGATCATCAACGAGAGTGAAGAGGATCTGCTCTCGTTGGAAGTCAACGGTGTGGGGCTGACTCTCGGTTCGACGGCGGTGGCGACTTCCCAGCCAAACGATGAGATGACGGTGCGGATGCTGACCGGCACAGTGGCAGCCAGCACCAGCGAGGCGGTTCATGCGGCAGCGGGTGAAACCGTCCACGTGCCGATGACCGCGGAATCGAAGCCCCAGCCCGCGCAACCTGTGCTGGACGAAAACGGAGTTGAAATTACACCGCTGACGGCACCTGTCACAACCAGCAGTGATGAAGATGATGATTCGATGATCACCCCGCTTGCTTCCAAAACAGTTGAAACCACGCCGGAATACTTCCTGCGTAAGTTCAACCGCGCCTACAACCGCTGCATGGATGGCGATGCGCGCCAGGTCTATAACGTGATGTACTTTGCTCATTACCTGCTGGACGAATTTAGACCCTACGTTCGCAAGATTTTAGGTGATTCTGTCTTGAAAACCGTGCGGGAGCAGGTGAAGCAATGCGCCACCTTCGAGTTGATCCTGACCGGCAGCCAGCAGGGCGCATCATCCCTGAGTTGGACAAGCAAGGTCAGCGGTGATGTGCTGAAGCTACAGTTTGACCATAACGGAAAACTGGTTGTGCCTGTGGAAGGAGAACTGGCGGTGACAGAATTCACTCCCGATATGCCCCTGCCACCTGGCTGCACCTCCACCACCGAAACGGCGAATAGCGTTTTGCGCGTACAGGAATACTCCACGCTGAAGATTTTCTACAACACCATGCGCATCCGCCTGTATTTCTGGCCCAACCCGGTCACGGAAAAACTCATCATGAACTGCCCCAGCGCCTCGCCAGTGGAAATTCCGCTGGATTGGAACACCTACTTCTGGTATGTGCATCCCGACCTGCTGCGCAAGGAAAACCAGAGTTACCTGATTCAAAATTGGGAATATACCGGCGGGCAGATCTACGCCGAAGCGTTTTATCTCAACCGTAGCGGCAGTATCGAAGATGGCACGGTCACTTCGGACACCGGTTTTACGCTGATGCATACGCCGCAAAAGTAAGTTAACAAATATGTGACCGTCACTTTGCAAAGTGACGGTCACATATGAGCAACAATAAATCAAGGAGAAGCGTAATGAAATAGTCTTTACGACAATCCCAATTCCCTTTGCCATCCGCAAGCCATTCGTGGGTCTGGATGCGGTCGCCAGGACAATTGATGGAATTTCTGTCTGTAGTAATAAGAAGCCAAAGAATCAAGCCTAAATCAGTTGAATCGGAAATAAAACATGAAAGCAATGACAAATATTTTCTGGAATATCACCCAAAACCGTTTACGTGCAGGCTGGCGTTTCTTTCTTTATTTTATTCTTTTCGTGATGCTCACTATCGCAAAAGATGCGCTCGTGGGTTTCTCTCGTTCTGCCCCATTCCCCAAAGCCCTTGCCTACTTGATTTACCTTGCAGGCGGCTTGACTTTGACCTGGGGCATGGGACATTTTATTGACAAACGCAGGTTTGCCGACTTCGGCTTTCACTTTGACCGTAAATGGTGGTTGGATCTGGGTTTCGGTTTGATGCTCGGCGCATTCCTAATGACCGGGATATTTCTTTCGATGAAATGGGCCGGCTGGATACTGGTCACCGGCCATGCAAGCGCTGCTTCTGGTTTGCCCCTCAGTCTCGCCTTTCTTCTTCAGGCGTTGATGTTTACGGTCATAGCCATCAATGAAGAAATCGCATTTCGCGCTTATCAATTGAAAAATCTCGCCGAAGGCTTCGCAGGAAAATATCTCAATTCAAATACTGCAATGCTGCTTGCCTTTTTCTTCTCGTCTGCTCTTTTTGGACTGAGCCACATGGCGAATGGACATGCGACTGTCTTCAGCGTCCTTACCACGCTCCTGGCTGGGCTTTTGTTATCGTTGCCTTACATGCTTATCGGAGAATTAGGCCTCTCGATTGGTCTGCACCTCACTTGGAATCTCCTTCAAGCGAATGTTTATGGATTTGCCGTGAGCGGCTCGACCCAATCTACACATCTTCTCTCCATTGAAGTAGCCGGGCCTGTCGCCTGGACAGGCGGCGCGTACGGGCCAGAAGTAGGGCTTATAGGACTGATATGGGCGCTCATCGGCTGTGGACTGATTGTGCTGTGGGTCAAATTGCTGCCCAAGAAAACAGGGTTACACATGCCCCCTACAGGGAGAAACACATGAAAGCCCAGACCCTGCTCGACTTGCATCATCAGCCTCCATTGCTGATTCTACCCAATGTGTGGAATCCGATTGGCGCACGACTGTTGGAAGCGAAAGGCTTTCCTGCTGTTGCCACCGCCAGCGCCGCCATTGCCGAATCGCTGGGGTATGCTGATGGCGAACAAATCAAATGGGAGACCGTGCTGGATGTGGTTGCCCGCATCGTCCGCAGTATCAACATCCCTGTTTCGGTTGATTTTGAATCGGGATACGCTGAATCCCTTCACGGCTTGAAGGAGAACACCGCTCAATTGCTGGATACGGGTGCGGCGGGAATCAACATCGAAGATAGCTGGCAGGACGGTGCACAACTACGCCCTATCGTGGAACAGGCGCGGCGCATCGAAGCCATCCGCAGTGTTGCTGAAAAGCGTAACATGCACCTTGTCATTAACGCCCGTGCCGATAGTTTTCTGGCAGATATTTTTGCCACGCATCAGGAATGCATGGAAGACGCCGTCCGCCGGGCAAACGCCTACATTCAGGCAGGCGCAGACTGTATTTATCCCATCGGTTGTTCGGATAAAAAAACGCTTGTCAGTTTACGCCAGCGCATCCAGGTTCCCATCAACGTACTTGCCGCTGCCCAAGCGCCTCGCTTGAAAGTATTGCAGGAAATTGGCGTTAACCGCGTTAGTTTTGGTCCCTACATATTTCGCGCCCTGCTGGCAAAAATGTCTGTCCTGTTCGATGAAATTCAGCAATTGGGCGATTACGAGATGCTCATGGGCGATCCCTGGAGCGGCGCAGACGTACAACCCTATTTGCAGGCTGGAAAAGAAGCCTGAATTTCAACTGGAGTATCCAGCATGTCACGCAGCGATAATCTTTACACCTTGCCTGAGAATCTCCCCATCCCAACCGATGACGGAGCGTGCGACCACCTGACGGGAATGCGATTGCCGTCTCTGGCGCTGCCATCCACATCCGATCGCACCGTTAACCTGGCAGAAGTGCCGGGCTGGGTGGTGCTCTACTGCTACCCCCGGACGGGGTTGCCCAATCAAAACCCGCCTGCCGGCTGGAACGATATCCCCGGTGCAAGGGGCTGTACCCCGCAATCGTGCGCTTTCCGCGCCCATCATCAGGAATTGCGGCGGCTTGGGGCGTGGGTATTTGGTCTCAGCGCGCAGGATACCGCCTATCAAAAAGAAGCCGTCGAACGTCTGCACCTATCTTTTGAACTGTTAAACGATTCCGCGCTGACATTCGCCGCTCACCTGAACCTGCCAACCTTTGAAATTGCCAGCATGACGTTTCTCAAGCGTGTCACACTGATTGCCCGTGACGGTATCATTCAGAAGGTCTTTTATCCCGTCTTTCCGCCCGACAAAAACGCCGAAGAAACACTTGCCTGGCTGGAGCGGGCGCGTTAAATCAAACTGGATCATCAAAACGGAGAAACACGATGGAACAATTCAAATCCGAAATTTTGGCGGCAGAAACCGCTTTTGCCCAACTCGTCAAAGAAAAGGGAATGAAAGTCGGTTTTCTGACCTATGCTGCCGAAGAAGCCGTCCTACAACGTGGCGGGAAATTATTCAGGGGTAAAAAAGCCATTGAAGCTTTTTTCGACCAACAAACCCTGACCAACATCCAGCTAGAATGGCAGCCCGATTTTGTGGACGTTTCCGCTTCGGGCGACCTGGCATATACCTATGGTCAGTATTACTTGCAAGCCGTTGACCAGAGCGGGCAGGAAGTCAAGTCCGAAGGCGTTTTCCACACGGTCTGGAAAAGACAGGCAAGCGGCGAGTGGCGCTATGTGTGGGATTAGCAAATGAAACGTCAAAACATTTCCAGCGGAACGCCCTGGGAGCCAGTGGTCGGTTACTCGCGCGCCGTCCGCATCGGCAGGCAGGTTTGGGTCTCCGGCACAACGGCAACGGACGCAAACGGAGAAATTGTCGGCGCAGATGACGCTTACATCCAAACCGTCCAGACGCTCAAAAACCTGGAAGCCGCGCTCAAAAAAGCGGGCGGCAGCCTGAAAGACGTTGTACGAACCCGTCTGTATGTGGTCAATATCGCCGCCAACTGGGAAAAAGTCGGACGGGCTCACGGCGAAGTCTTCGGCGGTATCCTGCCTGCCGCCAGCATGGTGGAAGTAAACGCCCTGATCGACCCCGCCATGCTGGTCGAAATGGAAGCAGACGCTTTCATTATTGAAGCGAGATAACACGCTATATTTCAGAAAGGATTTTTCTATGGAACAAGACATCTACCAAAAACTCATCGCCCTGCTGGATCAGTCCGGCGCGCGTTACCGCGTAGTGGAACACGCCCCCGAAGGGCAGACCGAACTCGTCAGTCAGATGCGCGGCAACCTGCTGTCGCAAGCCGTCAAATCGCTGGTGGTGCTGGTCAAGATCGGCAAAAAGGAGAGCCGCTACTTCCTGGTAAATATCCCCGGCGACCGCCGTGCCGACCTGAACGCCGTCAAGGCCCTGTGTGGCGGCACGCACGTCATGTTTGCGCCCGCCGAAAAAGCCCGCAAACTAACCGGCTGCGAAATGGGCGCGGTGCCGCCGTTCTCGTTCGATCCCAATCTGACGTTGGTATTCGACCCCGCCTTGCTGGAACACGAAGAATTGGTCTTCAATGCCGGAAGACTCGATCGCTCGATTTTTCTTCACAAGGATGACTATCTCGAGATTGCCAAGCCTGCTTTGGCGCAAGTCTCGTAGGAAAGGAAAAAGAATGCCCCGTAGTTTATTGGTTCTCTCGTTTTTTGCCTTGATTCTCTCTGCCTGCAACGGCGTGATGATCCTTCCGTTGGAACATACCCCTGCCCCGGTGATGACGCTCCTCACCCCATCGATAACGGTTCCGCTCACCGAAACCCGCGTCCCGCCGACGATGATCCCGCAATCGGCAACGTCCACTCCCGCAACATCCAGTGGATGCGTAAACGCGGCAGAATTTGTGGCGGATGTGACCATCCCCGACGGCAGCGTTCTGGAATCTGATTCATCCTTTGCCAAAACCTGGCGAGTCAAGAACACCGGAACCTGCGCCTGGGACAACCGTTACGTCATCACCTTTGTGGATGGTACGCTTTTCAGCACCTACGATGCCTTTGCGCTTTCGGTTGTCGCCGCCCCCGGCGAAATGGTGGACATCAACATCCCGATGCGTGCACCGACCTATCCCGGCGCGTATGTCAGCGCGTGGAAATTCCGCGCCCCCGATGGGTCCCTCTTCGGCGTCGGGAGTAAGGATGCTCCGTTGACAGTGAAACTCTCCATTGGCAGCGATTCGAATGTGACCGTTATCGCCGGGTTTGTCTATCAGGATGTGAACGGCAACCTGCAATACGACTACGCCAGCGACCCGCTCATGGCGAATCACACCGTGCAAGTTCAACAGGGACGCTGCGGCGCGGGCGGAACTGTGCTGGCAATCGCCCTTTCTGGCGCAGATGGGCGATACACGTTGACAGGCAACTTCAGCGGTGATGTGTGCGTGATGTTACAGGGTGAGGAAATGGTTGAGCACGTGGTCGATCTGACCTTGCCGACAGGTGACAGCTTCAACCCGCTCGATCTGCGCGCCGCCCTGCCAACCTCCACCATCAGCGGCTACATCTGGAACGACGCAAATGGCGATGGAATCCGCCAGAATATCGAACCAAATTTTGCGGGTGTAGTCGTCCTCATCCAAAAAGGACCCTGCGGGTCAGCGCAATCCGTGCCATATTCCGTCATCTCCGATTCCAGCGGCTTCTTCCAATTCGGTGAACTCTACGGCGGCACATACTGCGTCAGCATCAATGCCAGTGAAGGCAACAACGCCGCCATTTTCGGCAGCGGCGCGTGGATGACTTCAGCTACCCAACAAATCACCGTCCGCCCTGTGACAGAAGAAATCGCCAACTTTGGCTGGCGGCTTAAGTAGAAAATTCTTTGACTTGCCATAAAAAAGGAACAACCATGAACCAACCATCTTCCCAATGGCGCGTTGCCATTTACCTTGTATTACTGCTGCTTGTCACCATCATTGCCAATCTCCTTGCCGCCCGGCTGGCAGATTCGCCAGTTGCCGCGCTGATATTGATGACCAGTCCCGCGCTGGCCGCCCTGTTGGCAAGCCTGGTTACCCGCCGCTCGTTGAAAGATATCGGATGGCGCGTTACGCCGGTCAAATGGCTGGGGCTGGGCTGGATTTTGCCCATCCTGTACGCCGTCCCCGCTTATGCCCTGGTTTGGCTGACGGGTTTGGGCGGCATCCCAAATCCAACCTTTTTGGAGCGCGCCCGCTTCACGCTTAATATGCCTGATGCATCCAACAATTTGCTCATTGTCGCCGCGTTCTTCTACATCACCATCATCAGCCTGCTCCCGTCCATACTATTGAGCCTTGGCGAAGAGATCGGCTGGCGCGGTTTTCTTGTCCCCGAACTTGCAAAGTGGCTGGGCTTGCGAAACGCTGCTTGGCTGAGCGGCGTGATATGGGCAGCATGGCATTTGCCGGGCATTCTTTCCGG
>CALFXA010000170.1 GCA_937928015.1 uncultured Anaerolineales bacterium
CGAATTTCCAGATTTGATACAGGGGGGTTGGGAGACCCACTTATTGTAGACCGTCTCTCCGCAATCGCGATAGACCTCCTTGAGTGTGGGCGGGCCCTCATGGTCGGTGACTACTGCGCACACCACCTCGTTATGGCTCCAATTTGCCATCCACCAGGTGTAGGCGGTGTAATTTATGGTGATGACGGTGTAGCGGTCGGGGCCAGGCGGGGGATTGGCGGCCTGCGACTGGGGGGGCGGCGCGAAAGCAGTCCCCAACAGGGCCAGGATTACAAGCAGGAAGGCGGTCCAGCGCAGGCGCATCTTATGAAACAGAGTCCGCTGCAATTATAGCGGACTCTGATAAGAATTGGATTATTTTTTGCTTTCAGTTCTGTCCAGGTCTTCGAGCGTCTGCTGATCCTGGCGCAGGTTGCGGTTGCGGATGTACAGGCTGGCGACGTAGATGCCCATGGTGAGAAAGCTGATCACGTAGCCGGCGATCATGTAGTTCGAGGTGTCGGGAGTGGTTTCGAGGAACATTGGAACTCCTAGTTGCTCAGTTTCAATTTCAGTTGTTCGACCTGTTCCTGCAACGCACCCAGGCGGACGCGGTGCCAGATCAGGTCCACGAAGATGACGGTAAAGGCGAAGAGGGCGAAGAAGAAGGCCACCTTCATATCGTTGCTCATGCTGAATCCGCCCTGGGCCGCGGCGCTCTGATTGCCGATGACCACCGGGTGGATGGTGCGGAACAGGCGGATGACCATGAAGGTGATGGGCGCGCTGATACCGCCCAGCAGGGTGTAGAGCGCTCCGAAGCGGGCGCGTTTATCGGGGTCGTCGAGGCCCTGGCGCAACATGAAGTAAGCGATATAGATGAGTTCGGTCACGGCGGCGGTGGTCAGGCGCGGATCCCAGGTCCACCAGGTATTCCAGGCGGGGTAGGCCCAGATGGAACCCAGCACGATGGTCAGGAAGAAGAACACGGTGCTGACTTCCACGGCGGCCACCTCGAAGCGGTCCCATTTCAGGTCCTTGGTGATGAGGTAGGCGATGCCCGCGATGGCGGCGATGATGAATCCGAGCAGGCCAAGCCAAGCAGTGCCGATGTGGAAGTAGAACACGCGCTGAACGTCGCCCATCACGGCTTCGGTGGGGGCGAAGACAAGCGCCAGGTAGGTGGAGATGCCCAGGACGATGACGGAGACGATATCGAGAATGGTCAGGGCGATGGGTTTGGATTGCATGGAAGCTCCTTGAATCAATAAATGAAGGTTGCAGCCCAGGGAAGAATTACTCTTCCACCACGGCGTCAAAGAACATGTAGGGGACAGCGAGGAAGACCACGTCGTACAGGATCAAGATGTTGATCGGGGTGACGATCTCGGCCCACTCCGCCCCGGTCAGGATTCCGTTGCTGGCCTTGACGGCTGCCAGCAGGACGGGGATGGCGACGGGGAAGAGCAGGATGGGCAGCAGGACCTCGCGCATGCGCGTCTGCACCGACATGGTGGAGAGCAGCGTGCCGACCCCGATGTAGCCGATGGACCCAAGCAGGATCACGCCCAAAAAGCCCGGCTGGAAGATACGCATCTCGTCGTAGAGCAGGGCATAGACCGGCAGGACGATGGCCTCCACGATCAGCATGAAGACCAGGTTGCTGATGGCCTTGCCGAAGAAGATGGCCGAGCGATCCACGGGAGCAAGCAGCAGACCGTCCATGCAGCCGCGGTCCTTCTCGACCGCCATCGAACGGTTCAGGCCGAGCGTCCCGGCAAAGGCGAAGGTGGTCCACAACACGCCTGCCGCCACGGTGCGCCGCACGTCGATGTCCAGTTCGAGGGCGAAGTTGAAGATGATGATGACCAGCAGCGAGAAGACCAGCATGGCCGAGAACAATTCGCGCGAGCGGAACTCGGCGGCCAGGTCCTTTTGGACGATGGCCAGGGTCGCGCCGAGCAGGGAGGGATGGGATTTCTTGTCGGTCATGTCAGTCTGCCAGGGCCTGTTTATAGTAGGCCAACAGGTTGGTATTCTTGAGTTCAGCCTGGTTGGTCGAGGCGGCGATCACGCCGCGCGAGAGGATGTCGAAGCGGGTGGCCAGGTCTTCGGCGCGGGCCAGGTCGTGCGAGGTCATCACCACGGTGCGGCCGCGGGCCGCCACAGATTTCAAGACCTCATCCAGCATTTCGGAGGCGTCCTGGTCGAGGCCGGTGTATGGCTCGTCGAAGAGCATCACCTCCGGGTCGTGGATCACGGCGCGGCCGATGGCCAGGCGTTGCTGCATTCCGCGCGAAAAAGTGCGGACCAGATCGCCGCGGCGCTTTTCAAGGCCGACCATTTCCAGCACTTCGGTGACGCGCGCCGACTGGTCTTCAAGGCCGTACATGCGCGCGTAAAAGCGCAGGTTCTCCTCGGCGGTCAGGTCGGGGTAGAGCAGGGGCATGTGCGAAACCACACCCAGCCGCGCACGCACCTGGGCAGCCTCGTTCGGCAGGGAGTAGCCCGCCACGCGCACCTCGCCCAGCGAAGGGCGTGAGAGCGAGGCCAGGATGCGCAGGAAGGTGGTCTTGCCGGCGCCGTTCGGGCCGAGCAGGGCCACGAACTCCCCGGGCTGGACGGTGAAGTCGAGCCCGCGCAGGACGGTCTTCAGGCCAAAGCGTTTGACGAGCTTGCGGACTTCGATCACGGGACTAGTCCCTGCTCTCCAGTTTCTTGAGCTGTTCCTTCAACTCGGCGCGGCGATTTTGATAGGCCTCGTCGGGAAGTTTGCCGGCGCGATGCAGATCGTCGAGGGCGATGATAGCGTCCAGCACGCTGTCGGCGTCATCGAATTCGTCCTCGTCGCTGCGCTCTTCATCGGTCTCTTCGCTGCGTTTGCGGTCACGGAAATAGAGCCAGCCACCCGCACCGATGAGCAGGATGCCCAGCAGACCCACGCCGATGATGAGCGGCTGGTTCGAGTTGGTGGATGTTCCGCCAGCGGTCTCACCGGTCTGGGGTTGGCCGCTCATCTTGACGGTCAGGGAACTGTTGGCCGATAACGGCCCGAAGCCGTAGACCTGGTAAACGGTCCCGTTTCCGATGTCCTGCTGACCCTGGTCGGCCAGACCGTCGCCTTCTAGCTTCACGCCGACAGGCACGAAGATGGAGGAATCAGCGGGCATACCCAGCACGAAGGGAATCTCGATCTCGGCGGATTTGTTATCGTAGGGCATCTGGAAGCCCGCCACCAGACCGTAGGATTTGTCGGACGGGGGCATGGCAAAGCTGCCATCCTGGGCCTGCACGGGCATGGCCTGTCCCTGTTGGGCGTCGTAGCCCAGGCTGGTGGTGCCGGCAGGGGCCTTGGCGAGGGCCATCGTGTCACTGGTGATCGGCACGAGGACGGTCTTGGCGGTGGAGTTGAGGATGCTGATGAACTCGATGATCTGCACCTGGCCGGTGCTCACGTCGAGGAAGACGTGACCCTGGTCCACGGTGAGGGCGGCGAGGTCGGTGGCGGTGTCGTACAGGGTCAGCGGGGCGAGTTCCACCGCGCTTTCCCCTGCTTTGATCATCGACAATTCCGATTGGTAGAGGATGCCCTTGTAATTCGCCTCGGCGATCAGGATGCGATTTTCGGGAAGTTCGACATTTTCGAAGGTGAAGGTGCCATCCGAGTTGACCGGACCTTCGAGGGTGAGGGTTTCTTGCGGGCCGCTGGTGGCGTCTTGGGCGTGGTCGTATCCGCGCAGGGTGACGGTGAAGTCCGCGGGGACGGTCCCATCAGGGAAGGCCACCTTACCGCGCACGGTGCCGACTCCCGCCGCAGGGGTGGTGGACGTCTCGGTGGCGTTGGGATAAGCTTCGGTGGAGGGAGTCCCATCGGCGGCAGGGGTGGTGCTGGTCTCGCTCGTAGCGGCGACGGGAGTCGCGGTGGCGGGAACAGCCGTCGGGGCGGTAGCGGGAGCGGCGGCAAAACTCAGGGAGCGCAGGTAGGCCGCCACACTGTAGAGTTCATCCTGGTTGAGGTTCGCGCCAAAGGCGGGAAAGGCGTCGGAGCCTTGCAGCATCAGGCTGATCAGGTCGTCGTCCGAGAGGGACGACATCTTTTCCTGGCTGGTGAAGAAATCGAGCGAGCAGTCGGCGCAGTTCTTTTCGAAGAGCGCCTGGCCCTGTTCGATCATCGCGGGGGTGGCGTGCAGGCTGAGGGCGTAGGCTACCACGTCCCAGCGTTCCTGTTCGGAGAGGCTGGTGAAGGGCGGCATGAAGCGGTCCATGCGGCCCTGCGAGACGACCATGTACCACTCGGCGGGGGAGGCTTTTTGAGCGGTTTGCGGCAGGCCGAGCGCGGCCACGGTGACGGGCAGTTGCTTGCCCTGTGCGCCGTCGCCGAGACCGGTATCGCCGTGACAGGCGGCGCATTTCTCGACGTAAATGGCTGCGCCGTTTTTGACGTCGGGCGCGGCGGCCGGGAAGAGCGGACCCAGTGTGGGCGCCGGGGTAGGGGGGACGTAACCGGGCGGTGGGGTGACGTCCTCCGCGAGGCTGAGGTTACAGGCGGTCAGAATCAGGGACAGGCC
Organism: uncultured Anaerolineales bacterium; assembly: GCA_937928015.1. Classification (GTDB taxonomy): domain Bacteria; phylum Chloroflexota; class Anaerolineae; order Anaerolineales; family Villigracilaceae; genus JACPVF01. The sequence continues at coordinate 4,548 of CALFXA010000170.1, forward strand.
GAGCAGGACAAATAAAGTGAGTCTTTTCATGAGGTCTCTTATCAGGCGAGGGATTTTCCGCAGGAGGGGCAGAAGCGGTCGCTGACCAGCACAGGCTGGCCGCAGCGCGGGCAGAATCCCGCCGACTTCTCCTTGCGTTGTTTGCGGCGCGCAGACAGTTGCGATTCGATGTCGTCGTCGGTGACGGTGACGCGGGCGGCCGTCACGGCGGCATCGGCGCGGCGTGCAGCCACGGCTTTTTCGAGGCGGTCTTCGGCGTCGGCGGAGGAGACGGCCACGGGGCGCAGTTCGTCCAGCTTGCGCAGGATGTCCGCGCCTTTCTTGAGCAGTTCCGCGCGCTGGGCGGGATAGTCCTCTTCGGGGATCTTGCCCAGTTTGAAGTCGAAGTCGAGTTCTTGCAGGGCGTTGATCATGCGGTCCCGCTCGGCCATCAGGCCCGAGACCTCATGTTCCTCTTGCGTGGTCGCGGAGCGACGGGAACGCCCGGTGAAGGGCGCATACAGGTACATGCCGACCAGGATGAGGACGGCCAGGAGAAAGAAGATTGCGCTCAGGTCCATGCTTGCCTTTAGGGTAGGAGTTTCTCGATCTCGGCGCGGATCTCGTCTACCGAGGTGAACGGACCGACCTTCACGTATTGTAGTACGCCGTTCTGGTCGATGAAGTAGGTCTCGGGCACGCCCGTGATGCGGAACATCTGCGAGATTTTCGTAGCCATGTCGGGACCGTTGGCAAAAGAGATGCCGAACTTCTTGAGATACACGCGCGCCTCGGGCTCGGTGTCCACGTAGTCCACACCGAGGAAGATAACGTCGCCGCTGTCGGCGTACTCACTCCAGGCCTGCTGGAGTTCGGCGGCTTCCTGCTCGCAGGGTTTGCACCATGAAGCCCAGAAGTTGATTACCACCACCTTGCCGCGCAGGTCCGAGAGCTTGATCTCGCTCTTGCCTTCGTGCTGATAGCCGTCGAAAAACTTCAACGTGAAGTCGGGAATCTCCGCCCCGGGCTGGACGGAACCTTGCTGGCGTTTGTTGAGGGTGACAGCCACCAGCGCAAACAGGGCCACCAGCAGGGTCCAGATGACGACCTGGACCCAGACGGGCACGCCACGGCGCGGGGCTGTATCTTTGATTTCAGTCATTGCATTCTCCTGCCCCTCTCCCGAGCGGGTCGGGAGGTGAGGGATTTTATTTCCGCTTGCGGAGTTCTTCTTCGAATTTGGACATGTACTCGTCCTGTGCGGCGGGCTGGGACGTTTCGGCCGGACCCGCGGCTGCTTCCGTTGTGGACGGCTTCATCCACGTCCGCATGGCGCGGAAGAGTATAAAGGCGCCCGCCAGAATCAACACGGGCGGCAGCAGGTACACCAACCAGTTCAGGCCGGTGCGCGGCGGTTCGCCGAGCACGCGTGCGCCGTAATTATCCACGAAGTATTGTTTGATCTGGTCTTCCGTCCAGCCTTCGGATAATTGCTGGCGGATCAATTCGCGCCACTGGCGGCAGGCCTCGGTGGGACACACATCGAGCGGCGTGTTCTCGCACACGGGACAATACAACTGCTTGGCGATGGCGTTGACCTCGTCATCGGTGGGGGCGGATCCCTGCGCGGCAACGGAGCCAGCCCAAAGTCCCGCCAGAAGCAGGAGGAGCAGGGCCAAAGCCGCAAAACGATGGGTGCGTTTCATATCACATTCTCCTGCGTGGAGCTAGTCCGCTGAGCTGGGCTGGTAGGCCTTGTTGCGCGCGCGGGCCGGGACGTATTCGGGGTCCCGGTCGGGCCAGGCCGCGATGATGACGCCGATGAAGAACAGCAGACTGCCGATCCACAGCCAGTTGACCAGCGGGTTGACGTAGATCTTGAAGGTCGCGCCGGTGGCCGTGGCGGGCTGCCAGTCGATCAGCAACACGTACAGGTCATCTTTGAGAGTCGGGCGCTGACCGGGGATGGTCATGGACTGCTGCGAGTCGAAGTAGAAGTCCTTGCGCGGATGCAGGTCGCCCAGGTAGGTGCCGTCCTTGTAAACGCTGACCACGGCGCGGGTGTAGTTCACGCCCTTGTCGGCCTCGTCCCAGGAAGCCAGGTCCTTGTATTCCACCGTGTACCCGGCGATCTTCAGGGACTGGCCCACAGGGATCATGCCCTGGGTTTCCTTCTGGAACATCTCGATGCCGAGGATGCCGATGGCCATCAGCATCATGCTGACGTGGATGACGTACCCGCCATAGCGGCGTCGGTTACGGCCGACCAGGCGCGAGAAGGCCGTGAAGAAATTTTCCTGCTGGGCATTCTGGCGCGCGCGGGTGGCCCGCCAGAACTCGCGCAGGGTAACCGTCAGCGTGAGCGCCACGAGGAAGAAACCAATCAGGGCGATCAGGTTCTGGGTATAAGTGAAGGCCAGGTAGATCGTGATCGCGGACGCCACCAGGGCCGACTGCCAGAGCAGTTTGCGGAACAGGTACATCAGGACCACCACGATCAGGATGATAGCCAGCGAGATGACCACGCCGGGCAGGCTGCCCATTATGTCCGAGATGGGCTTCCACCAGATGGCGTAGGCGATGACCGGCACGGCGAGCAATCCGCCGAGCACGGGCTTGTTGATGTTGGCAAGTTTCTCCTGAGAGGAGAGTCCCCACGAGGAGAGCGGGGCAATCGCCATCAGGAACATCAGCATCGCGAACAGCGGCGAGGTGCTGAACTCATACCACGGCGGGCCGACCGTCACCTTCGAGCCGGTCACCAGTTCGGAGACCAGCGGGTAGATGACCCCCACAAAACAGATGACCAGCACGCTCATGAAGAGCAGATTGTTGAGCAGGAACAAGGCCTCGCGCGAGAGCATGGACTTCATCTCAGTCTCGGAGCGCAGGTCGGGCCAGCGCCAGATCAACAGCGCGATGGAGATGATGAAGGTCAGCGCCACGAAGCCCATGAAGAACGGACCGATGGGGCTGCTGGCAAAGGCATGCACCGAGGAGAGCACGCCCGAGCGGGTCAGGAAGGTGCCGAAGATGACCAGCGCGTAGGTCAACATGACCAGGATCATGTTCCACTGTTTGAGTTGTCCGCGCTTCTCCTGGATCATGACCGAGTGCAGGAAGGCGGTGCCGGTCAGCCACGGCATGAAGGCAGCAATCTCGACCGGGTCCCAGCCCCAGTATCCGCCCCAGCCGAGCACGTCGTAGGCCCAACGTCCACCGAGGACCAGGCCGAAGGACAGGAACAGCCAGGCCCACAGGGTCCAGCGGCGGGTGATGCGAATCCAGCGGTCGTCGGTGCGGCCGGTGACGAGCGCCGCGATGGCGAAGGCATAGGGGATTACGAAGGAGACGAATCCCAGATAGAGCATGGGCGGGTGGATGATCATGCCCGGGTGACGCAGCAGCGGATTCAGGCCGCGCCCATCGGGTTGCAACGGGACGGCGGTCGACCCCGCAGGCTGGAGCATGGCTTTGATCACCTCGCCCGAAGGCGCGAACCACATGCGTGCGAACGGATTCTCGAAGACGACCGACATCGTCAGGAAGAAGGCCATCGTCACCGAGGAGACCACGATCACCCACGGCAGGAACTCGCGATCGCGATCCCATTTGCGCAGGGTGACCAGCGAGGCAAAAGCCGACATCAACCACGACCAGAAGACCAGCGACCCGGCCTGTCCGCCCCACCAGGCGGTGATTTTCAAATAGGTGGGCATACTGCGGCTGGTCACTTCATAGACGAAGCTGACCTCGAAATGATTGTTGACCAGCAGATAGATCAAGGCCAGCGCCGAAAGCGTAATCAGCGGCCAGGTCAACAACATGGCGCGGCGGGCCGATTCGACCAGGGCGGCGGATTTCGTCCGCACGCCCACCAGCGCCGCGACCACGCTGTACAACGACACCAAAAGCGCAACCACTAAGATCCCGTACCCAAAATCTGCAACCATGATTTCTCCTCGTTACAAATGAAAACCTGACAGGGCTTGCCCTGCCAGGTCATTTCGCCTACTTGCTGGCGGCCTGCTCAGGCACCGCCTCTTCATAGCGGGTGGGACACTTGAGCAGCAACTCATCCGCGTGGAAGATTCCATTCTCATCCATGCGGCCGGTCATGATGGCCTGCGCCTCATTGCGGAGCAGGTCGGGCTTGGGACCCTGGTAGATGACCTTGATGCGGCTGCGGGTCGGGTCGATCACCGCCTGGTGGAGCACTTCCGCCAGACCGCCCTGCGCCTCGATCTCGGCATTGTCACCGGGGACGTTCGCCACCTCGAAGGTGAGGGTCAGCGTGGCTGCGTCGTATTGGATGGTGTCACCAATGATGGCGCCCGAAACGCGCAGGCTCTTGCCCATCACAGACGCGCCCTTGGTATTCAATTCATCCACGGTCATGAAATATTCCGAGTTGGCCTGCGAAGAAGAGACGACAAGGAAGACCACTGCCGCCAGGATGAACAGGCCTCCGATCATGAACTTGTTCACTTTCATCTGATTGCCTCCAGGTGATAGGACTTGATAATTGAGTATTTAGACCAAACGGCTTGCGCAATGGAAAACCCGACAGGAACAGGTTCGTGTCGTTGGTTTCCCAGTACGCAAGCGTGTCCTTGTAACTCCCTTCATTTTACATGAAGAGATTAATTCACCCTGAGAAGGTCGGAGATGGATGTCATGTAAAACCCCCGAATTTGTCCCAATTTGGGTGAACTACTCCAATGTAATCAACCCGGTGCGGATGGCGAACTTGACCAGCTCGGTGCGCGAGTGCATCTTGAGCTTGGCCATGATGCGCTCACGATGACGGGCAATGGTCTTGTGACTCAGGTTGAGCTTCTCCCCGATCTGATGGTTGTTCAAGCCCTGCCCCACCAATTCGAGCACCTGGCGTTCGCGCGCGCTGAGCGCATCCAGGCCGATCATACCTTCTTCCTGCTCCTCGGTTTGCACCCGCGGCTGGATTCCCACCTGCCGCGCCAGACGCTGATAATCTTCCAGCAGCCAGCGGGCCAGCGCGGGCTGAAGGTAGACGTTGCCCGCTGCCACGGCATGGATGGCCGATACCAGTTCATCGGCTGCGGCCTGCTTGGTCAGGTATCCCGAAGCGCCCGCCGCGAGCATTTCCATGAAATATTGCTTGTCCTCATGCACGGTCAGAGCCAGTACCAGGCACTCGGGAAGTTCCGCCTTCAGGCGGCGAGTCGCCTCCAGCCCGTCCATGCTGGGCATGGTGATGTCCATCAACACGATTTGCGGTTTCGTCTGGGCTGCCAGCTTCAGGGCCTCCTGCCCATCGCGTGCCTCGGCCACCACACGCATCCCGGGCTGGGTATCCAGGAACGAGCGAAGCCCGGTGCGGACCACATCGTGATCGTCCACAAGCATGAGATTAATTGTCATTGTTGACTCCTTGCAGCGGGATGAGTGCTTCCACGGTTGTGCCTTTTCCGACCGCCGAGGTCAGGAGGAAGGTGCCGCCTGCGGACTCGATCCGTTCCCGCATGCCCTCCAGACCCCAGCCTCGCGGCGCGTGGAAGGGACCTTCGACATCAAAACCATGACCCAGGTCTGCCACCGTCAAATGGACCTGGTCTCCGCTGAAGCACAGGCGAACTTGACCCTGTCGGGTCTGTGCATGACGGAAAATGTTGGTGAGCGCCTCCTGTGTCACGCGGAACAGGATGGTCTCGATGGATACGTCGATGCGGCGCGGCGCGCCTTCCACGGTCAGGCTCACATCCATGCCGTTGGTGACACGCGCGTCTTCGACCAAAAAATCCAGAGCTGGGACCAGACCCAGGTCATCGAGATGGGCAGGCCGCAGGTCCCGCACCAGCCGATACAGGCTGTGTGACATCTGACGGGTAAGGTCCTGTAACTGCTCCACAATGGCGATGGCATCTGGTTTGCGCTTGAGGCTGGCGCGCAGAGCTGCCAGATGCAAGGATGCGGCCGAAAGGATCTGGGCGGTCTCATCATGGAGTTCACGCGCGACACGGGCGCGTTCCTCTTCCTGATCCTGGACCGTGTGTCTTAACAGGTCGCGCCGCAATTCATCGCGTTGCTG
>CALFXA010000171.1 GCA_937928015.1 uncultured Anaerolineales bacterium
AAGGTCGTCACTCCATAATCGACAATCGACAAAAAACAAAAAAAGCGCGGAGTGCTCCGCGCTTTTTTAATTGTCTCTATTCTTTTACCCGTTCGATCTTCGCGCCCAAAGCGCGGAGTTTCTCATCCACGCGCTCGTAGCCACGTTCGATCTGCCCGATATTACGGATGGTGGACGTCCCCTTGGCAGCCAGGGCCGCCAACAACAGCGCCATGCCCGCACGGATATCGGGGCTCTCCAACTTTTCCGCATACAGGCGGGTCGGCCCCTGCACAAGGCAACGGTACGGATCACACAAGATAATGCGCGCGCCCATACCCACCAGCTTGTCGGTGAAATACATGCGGCCCGAGAACATCCAGTCATGAAAGAGTACCGACCCTTCCATTTGCGTGGCGACCGTGATGGCGATGCTGGTCAGATCGGTGGGAAAAGCGGGCCATATATTGGTCTTGATCTCGGGCACGGCTCCGTCCAAATCGGAGACAATCGGGTGGCTCTCGCCGCCGTGGACGAGCAGGTCGTCACCATCGACGGTCCAGGCTACGCCCAGACGACGAAAGACTTGTGAGATCATCCGCAGATGCGGGACGCCCGCCGAGCGGACGCGCACTTCCCCTTTGGTAACCGCCGCCGCACCGACGTAACTCATCACCTCAAGGTAATCGGGGCCGATGGCGTACTCGCCGCCGCGTAATTTGTCCACCCCGTGGATGACGAGCGTGTTCGAGCCGATATTTTCGATCTGCCCGCCCAAGCCGTTCAGAAAGTGACATAGTTCCTGCACGTGCGGCTCGGAGGCGGCGTTGTGGAGGGTGGTCGTTCCCTTGGCCGTGACGGCGGCCATGATGGCGTTCTCAGTGGCGGTCACACTGGCCTCGTCCAGCAGGATATCGGCTCCGTACAACTGATGGGCACTGATGTCGAAGACGCGGTCGTATTCGATGGTCGCACCCAGCGCGCGCAAGGCCAGGATATGCGTATCCAGACGGCGGCGGCCGATCACATCCCCGCCAGGAGGCGGCAGGCGCATCCCCTCCGCGCGGGCCAGCAGGGGTCCTGCCAGCAGGATCGAAGCGCGGATGCGGCGGCACAGGTCAGGGTCCAGGCTCGAAGCGGAAATATTCTTCGAGGTGATTCGCCAGGCGTTGTGGCCTACATCCTCGACGGTGGCGCCCAGACTCTCGATCAGACGGCGCATGTCCAACACATCACGGATTTGCGGCACATTTCGCAGGGTGACAGGTTCCTCGCTCAACAGGCAGGCCGCCACCAGCGGCAAGGCAGCGTTTTTGTTCCCAGAGGGAACGATCTCGCCGTTTAGCGGCACCCCGCCCTCGATCAAAAATTTTTCCATGTCGGCACCTCATTGATTTTGATGGTCGCGCGGATAATCGTGGGCATTATACATTGCAATTGGCTTGCGCGTACGGACCCGCCAGGCGCCTCGATTATAATAACCGTATGACAACCCTGGCCATTCTTCCCCTGGGACTACTGGCAGGCTGGCTGGTCAACTACCTGGCCGACGTGCTGCCCGCCACACGCAATTTCAGCCAGCCGACCTGCCCGCATTGCGGAGCGCCCCGCTCCCTGGCAGACTACCTGCTCCTGCGTCCCTGCGGATCTTGCAGGCAGCCACGCAGTTGGCGCACCTACCTGACACAAGTCATCCTGTTCGCGGGCACGGCCTATGCCTGGCTGGTTCCGCCCCAGAGCCTGGGATTCTGGCTGGGGTATCTGCTGTTGATCTATCTGGGCGTGGTGTTCGTGATCGACGTGGAGCATCGCGTGATCCTGCACCCCGTCAGCCTGGCGGGCGCTCTGCTTGGACTTGGGATTGGTATCGTGGTCCACGGCCCCTTGATCGCCCTGATTGGCGGCGCGGTTGGCTTTGGAGCAATGCTGGCGGCTTATTACCTGGGAGAGTGGTATGTGCGCGTCAAGAAGGTGGATGATGTGGCCCTGGGCTTTGGCGACGTCAACCTCTCGGGCGTGATCGGCCTGATGCTCGGCTGGCCGTTGATCCTGTTCGGTCTGCTGATTGCGATCCTGCTGGGAGGCGTGTTCAGCGGATTGTACGTCGGTTTCATGCTGGCACGGAAACAATATCGGGCCTTCGCAGCCATTCCGTATGCCCCCTTCCTGGTCCTAAGCGTGATCTATGTGTTCTTTTTCTAAGACAAAGAGTGCTTCGCTGCCTTCGGCAACTCACAACGACATGAACGTCCTGTAACTCGCAGGACGTTTTTTTATTCCACCATCCCCATGCGGTATCCGAATCCGCGCACCGTGAGAATCAGCAAGGGATTGGCGGGGTCGGACTCCACCTTTTTGCGCAGCATCAGGATATAACGGCGAACCAGGGCAGTGTCATCCTGACGATAAGCGCCCCAGACCTCCTGCACCAATTCGGCCTCGGAGGCCACCTCCCCCCACGGCGGACCAGTGCCTCCAGCAGGCGGAACTCAGTAGGCGTCAGTTCGAGGATGCGGCCTTCAAGGGTGGCCTGATAGCGCTCACGGTCGAGGGTAATGCCGCCGTAGACAATGTGAGCGGCATCGCGCTTCTCCGAGGCAGTGCTCCGCCCCAGCACCGCCTGGATGCGAGCCACCAGTTCGGCAAAGCTGAAGGGTTTGGTGACGTAATCGTCCACGCCCAGGCGGAAGCCTCGCAACTTGTCCGATTCGGTGGCTTTGGCGGTCAGCATGATGATCGGCACGCGGCTCATCTCACGCAGACGGGCGCAGATTTCCCATCCATCCATGCCAGGCAACATCACATCCAACAGCACCAGGTCAGGGTGCTGCTCATAGGCCAGGCGCAAACCCGTTTCCCCGTTGGGGGCAACAGACACCTCAAAGGCCTCACTACGCAAAAACTCGCCCAGCAGGTTCAGGAGCGTGCGGTCATCGTCGATCAACAGGATTTGGGTCATTCCGCAACCTTCAGGGTAAAGTAAAAACACGAACCGCCCGCCTCGGGCGCTTCATAACAAAGATCGCCCTTCATGGCCGTCATCAGGCGGCGCGAAAGATACAAGCCCAAGCCATAGCCGTACACAAATTGCGAGTCGCGCGCGTCCAGCCGTTGGAAGCGCTGGAATAACAGATGCCGCTTCTCGGGCGGGATGCCCGGGCCGCTGTCCAGCACCTCGATGCGCACGCCATCGGCCTCCAGCCTGGAGCGGATTATAACAGGCCCATCCGCAACATATTTCAGAGCATTATCCAACAAGTGATGCAGAACACTTTGCAAAGCTGCCTCGTCCACCCAAACCAGTGGAAGGTCCGAAGAGACATCGGTGACAATCCGCTCCAGGCCTTGACCCAGAGAGCGCTTCCGCAACACCTCGTCGACAGCGACCGCCACCGAAAGGGGAACAGGATGAAGCTCCAGCCGCCCCGCATCCAATGCGGATAAATTGAGGATGTTCTCGACGAAACGGGTCAGACGGTGAATCTCGGCCTGCATCAACTGCATGGTCTGCTGATCGGCAACGGACGCCCTGCCCCGCCCCAACATCACCTCCAAGCCGCCGCCCAAATTATTGAGTGGGGTGCGCAGTTCATGCGAAACCATGGAGACGAAATCGGTCTTGAGGAGATCAAGCTCTTGCAGTCTCTTGTTTTGATCCTCAAGCTGGTTATACGCATCCCGAAGAGTTTGAGTTCGCTCCTCGACACGAGCTTCCAGTTGGGTGTTGAGGTCTTCAAGTTGGCGATGGACGGTCTGCAATTCGTCGAAGGCTCGACGCAACGCATTCTGCTGCTGCTTTTGCTCGGAAAGGTCGTGAGCCACCCCTGCGATCAGCTTGCGGCGTCCCTCCGCCGCCACGGGACTGAGGGTGAGCAGATACGGAGTTTGTTCACCCGTCAATGCCACTTCGTCGGACACGACCGCGCCTGAGGCGCGATTCAGCGTTTCGGCCGTCAGCCCAGTTGCCGCAAAAATGGACAGGAGATTGGGAATAGATGTGTCTTCTTCCACCCCGTGCAGACGAGAAAAGGCAGGGTTGCCCAACAGAATACGTCCCTGCTCATCGCAGATGAAGGCGGGTTCGCCCAGACTGCTGAATAATTGCCAGTAGCGCTGCAACTCCACCTCCCCCGCACGGATGCCAAGGCGCACAATCAGGATGGCGACGAAGATGAGGCTCATGGAGACGCCAAAAGTGGATAACTCCCCGCGCAGACGCCAGTCTGCCAGGATGTACCAAGCCAATGCTAACACCAGCGTCACCGGGAGGATATTTTGGATCTGGGTGCTCAAGTCAAGCAACGGCGAACGCAGGCGCTGGTCGAGGTCCTCCACCCGCTGCCGCTCACGGATGACCTCATTCCCCATCAACAGATAAGCCAGCACCCAACCCAGGCTGAGGAAGGTCCCAGCCGGGTCGCTCTGATATAAGCTGAGCAGGCTGTTGGCATAATCGGACATAGTCATAAAGATCAGGCTGAGTCCAAGGACATAGGCGGTGGACCGCGCAACCGCGCCCGCCAAAGCCAGGTTAACGATCACCATCAGCAGGACTATGTCCATGATGGGATAGAGAGTTGGCACCACTTGTTGAGGACCGACCGGGAAAGCCCGACCAAGCAGGAGCCAGCCAAGGGTGACGGCTACGCCAGAATTGACGATCAAATCGAGGATGAAGCGGAAGCGGGCCGGGGCATGGCGAAAGCCCGTCGAAAGGCGAACCAAGCCCAGGGTGGCAAAGGGATAGGCCAGCAGGCCGAACAAGTCCGAAAGGGAGAAGAGGGAGAGGTCGTCCTGCCCACGCGGACCAAGGAATATCCAAAGGAAGTGACGTACAGCCCAGCCTGCGAGGGCCAGGCCCAGATATAGCCAGGCCTCGCGCCGCGCCTTGGGCAAAGAATTGAACGAGAAGAGTACCTGCAAGGCACCCGCGGCGGCAGGTGCAGCGATAGCCATGCCGCCCAAAATAAAACGGCCCGAATAATCAGCAGGCGCCAACAGTATCCACAACAATACCAAAGCGAAATAGACCGCCGCCTCCAGCAACGCAGCGCGCTGACGAATCGGCCAGGCATTCAATCGTTCAAGGGTGGCTCGCACGGGGCCTCATACATATGGAAGTTTTCTAGAACAAGAGGCCGCACGAGTACATGCAGCCTCTTGTTCATCATGGGTTTATCGAGTTTTGTCGCCGCGAACTAGCAGTCGAAACAGATAGTCGGCGAAGGGGTAGGTGTTTTTGTACGAGTCGGCGTGATAGTAATGAACGGGGTCGGCGACTTGGTCGGTGTGCGAGACGGCGACGGCGTGGGAGACGGCGTTGGTGTACGCGTTAGAGTATTGGTCGGTGTCGGTGTCGGCGTACGCGTCTTGGTCGGTGTGAAGGTGATGGTAGGCGTAGAGGTCTTAGTTGGCGTGAAGGTGATGGTAGGTGTATAGGTTCTGGTCACCGTATTCGTGATAGTCGGCGTAAAGGTCTTGGTAGGCGTGAAAGTGATTGTCGGCGTGAGCGTCTTGGTCGGGGTCTTTGTAACCGTGAAAGTCAGCGTCGGCGTAAAGGTGATCGTCGGCGTGCGTGTAATGGTCGGCGACGGCGTACGAGTAGGCGTGAGGGTATTCGTCGGCGTGAGTGTCTTGGTCGACGTCTGGGTAATGGTGGGAGTCAACGTCTTGGTCGGCGTTAAGGTGATGGTCGGCGTGTTGGTAATCGTCGGCGTCAGGGTGACCGTGGAAGTCTTGGTGGGGGTCGGAGTCGCCTGGGCGTCGATTCTTACCACACAACCGTTGGTCAAAGTGACAACCAAACCAAAGGAGTTGGCAGGGACGATGGCCGGCCAGGATGCATCTGCATAGAGGTAGTCAAAGTCGAAATTGTCAGTCTCGCCAGGGTTGAGCAAGATGGTGGAGCCGGGCGTACCGCCCAACGTCCAGGTAGTATGAGAGTCGGGGTCGTCCGTCGATACAATGGTATTGCCATCATAGCGCCAGCGATTCAGGGTCTGGGATGGATTGGAAGCGTCATAGGCATCCCAATCGAAGTCGATGCTTTGAATGTAGGTGGCCTGTGTACTACCATTGTAGATTGGGATCCTGGCGCGCGGCAGACCGCTAGAGGTGGTTTGTGAGAAGCCAGCGCTAAACACAAACAGAGAACAATCCGGCGTCGGGGTAGGGGACGGTGTGAAAGTGCTGGTCGGCGTCGGGGTGCTGGTCGGCGTGAAGGTACTGGTGGGCGTGAAGGTAGGGGTAAAGGTACTAGTTGGGGTAAAGGTACTAGTTGGGGTAAAGGTATTGGTCGGTGTAAGCGTATCAGTTGGAGAGGGGGCGATTGTAGGAGGATCCGTAGGGACATTCAGTTGCGGCGGGACCGCAATGGAGCGTGCCACGCGAAAACGTTCCACAATGCCTTCGCGGTAGGCAACCAGATGCGTCCACATGTTAGGAAACAAAGGTGTAATATAGGGATGATTAAAATCCACCATGACGACCACGCGTCCACCTGGCTGACCAGCGTCTTCGGTAGGGGTGCAGTCTGCATACTTTCCCGGATTACCCATACTCGGGAAAAAAGTAACAAAATCAGCGAACCCATCTTTATCGCGATCTGCGCTGGAACAAACAGTTACATCGAAGTAGCCTCTCTGGGTTTGATCGCCTCCAGCGCCAGAATCTGGGTCAGGGGATACACCCGAGTCTCTAAACAAGCCAATCGTCCAGCCATAAGCAACCTGACGGATAGTTGCGAGACGGGCAATATCCTCCTCGTCATCGCTACTACACTTAAACAAATCTGGGTCAGAGGGAAGGTCTACGCAGAAAGTAGGATCATATTGACCAGTCACTGCATAACGAATAGTCTGTCGGGCAACATTTTCCACTGTCAACCAGGCCTGGAAGAGCAAGGCAAAGTCAATAATGGCAAAAATGACCAACAGGAGGAGAGGCAAAGCCAGCGCAAACTCAAGCAAGGCCTGCGAAGGGCTACGTCCTTTCGTCCA
>CALFXA010000172.1 GCA_937928015.1 uncultured Anaerolineales bacterium
CTCAAGCGTTTGCCGCGTGTGTAATATTCTTCGGCAGTGCCCAGTTCTGGCAGGGGCTCTATCTGGCCCACGGGTACGGCTTTGACCTGCTTCTCGATCTCAAGCCTGTTCTTTTCAGTTTCAGTCTTGACTTGTTCCGCCTCGGCTTTGAGCTTTTCAATTTCGGCCTCATACTTTCTGCGGGACAGAAAGTGATTGAGCAAGGCCCCGATGACGATGCCCAGGATGGATGCGACGAGAGGAAGGAGCGCTTCAGAGGTCATGGAGTTTTTGCCTGCAATGGGTTGACTTGTTTACATGCCAATTTTACTTGTTTCAAACGGTGTTTCTATCTATTTGATGATGTTTTGCGGGGCAGGAGGCTAATCCAGGGTCTCTTGCTCTCAGGTCTATATTCTCTTTTCACTTTCCGCTCCTCTCCAAATTCAGGGACAGCAGCCGCAGGCAGGAAGGGCAGCAGGATGATTAGATTCGATTGCTAGGGAGCAGGCTGACCCGTCAGGTTTGTGTACTTCTGAAAGTCGGCGTCCGCATCCTTTTCCAGGCCGATCTTCTGATAGATGAGGCCGCGATTGTAATAAGCTTGGGCGATTTTGGGGTTCATCGTTAGCGCTTTGGTGAGGTCGGAAATAGCCAGATCATATTGACCGATAAAAGCATAGGCGTTGCCGCGATTGACATATATTTCTGGGATTTCGGGGTCGATTGCGATGGCTTGATTGAGATCTTGCAGTGCTTGTTCGTAATTCCCAAGCTTTCCGTAGATGTTTCCGCGATTTCCATAGGCGCGTGCAAACTGCGGATTTATTTTTAAGGCCTGGTTGATGTCGGCCAGCGCCTTGTCATACTGCTCGAGCCCGATATATGCGGCTCCCCGATTGTTGTACGCATCCACAGACAGCGGATCGATCTTGATCGCCTGATTGAAATCCTCGATTCCCAAGTCGGGTTTGTCGAGACTTATATATAAAGCTCCGCGTTTGATGTAGGCATTCACAGATTGCGGGTCTGCTTTTATAGCCTGGGTGTAGGTATCCAGAGCCTGTTCCTTTTTGTCGATGGAAATGTAAACATCGCCAAGGTTTAAGTATGCATTTATATCGGCAGGATCGACTTGCAGGGCCTGCTTGAAGTCGGCAATGGCTTTTTCGTGTTCGTCGAGTTTTTGATATAAAATCCCGCGATTCGTATAGGCCAGCGCACGTTGCGGATCGATCTGAATGGCCTGGTTGTAGTCAGAGAGCGCCTGGTCGTAACGACCGAGGTTATAGTAATTGGCGCCGCGATTGTTGTAAGCGCAATAGATACAGGCGTCCAGTGGATCAAGTTGAATCACCTGGGTGTAATCTTCGATGGCCTGTTCGTGCTGATCGAGAAAGGTATGGCAATGCCCGCGAAAGAAAAGGACGTCGATCTTTTGGATGCCCAACTCTCCCACCCAGCCTGGCTGCGCCAGGACCTGGTCGAAGTGGGCAAGGGCCGCCTGATAATTTTCCGCCGTATATTGGAAGTAACCCGCCAAAAACGTGATCAATCCGCTGGTTTCCTGGCCGATCTGTTGTTGAAACGAGAAGGATTGCAGGTCGGCCAGGCTCGCCTTGGGCTTGAAGACGTTCGTGTCTTTCAGAACGTCCAATTCCTTGGCGGACAGGTTCTCGATGTGGAGGGTGATGTTGGGATTCTCGGTGGGACGATACCAACCCCACAGGACAATATCCGCCTGGTAACGCGCGCCGATGGCGCGGGCCTGGCTGCTTCCTTCACTGGGAGTGATCTTTCCCTGTATGGGCAGGATGACAATCTCGTCCGACCCAGTGAGCGCGAGGTTAAGATCTTCGATGATCTGGTTTCGCAGGCCGTACTCTTCCTCTGGACCATCGAAAGCGGCGATGACCACAACGATCTTATCTGCCAGCGCGGCCCTTTGTTTTTGTAAAAGAAATGCGCCGCCTCCAATCGCGACCAGGCTGACAGCCAGCGCTACGCGTGCAACCCAATGGAATCGACTATACCTGGGCGCGCCTGGGCTGGACCGTTTGCCCGCGTGTCCCTTCGTTTTCGGAGCAACCCTGCTGAATCCGACCCAGGCCAAGGCGGCCAGCCATAGACATGCACCTGCCGCCACGGTGATGAGCGTGATGGTTTCCTGGTCGCCCTGCCAGAGTTTATAGAAGTTATAGATCAGGCTGACCGCGCCGAGGAAGCCTGCCACCAGCAGCCAGGCTTGTTTTACGAGGCTGGGCAGATCATTCTTGTCCTCTGGCGGCCTGTCTTTCATTTCCTGCTCCTCTCCAAATTCAGGGACAGCAGCCGCGCGAGGATATCCTCGTCGGAAAGGTCGGACGGCCAGCCGTAGGCGGCGAAGACGGCACGGTCGAGTTTCTCGTGCGCCAGCGCCAGCCAGGTGGGACGCTGGTTATACAGCGCGGTCAGCGTGCGCTTGGACCCCCTCCCAGCCTCCCCCAAATCCGCATTGCCTGTTTGACTTGAAGACTCCTCGCCCGCGGATTTGGGGGAGGTGCCCGCTAGGGCGGAGGGGGTGGGGGTAAGCCATCTCTCGCGTTGTTCGACCAATTCGCGCGCGGCCTGGGCGATAGCCCCCACGCGCGGGTCACTTTGCTCGGCGGGTTCGCGGCCTGGCGCCCACGGGAAGGGGAAGGTTTCAAAGGTAGTGGTGGGCGTATAACGCGGTCGGTCTTCAAGGGATGAACCCTGCTTTAGAGCCCAGAGTTGATGAATTTTGGATTGTAAAACGCCAAGGAAGTAGTCATCATCTCTTGCAATTACAGCTACTAAAGAGGGTATTGTATCGATTGGTACCCAGACAAATATTCTGTATTTGGAAACCCAAGGTGTGGCTATATAACGAGATAAACCTGATAATGCTCGACGCATTCCAGGTCTTGCTTCTCCAAATAGCCACCACTTTTCTCGGTGGTTTTTACGGCGCACTTGATCTCGCATAGGCTTAACATGCATTTTGACATACTCAAAAGGAATTTCATATTGTGCTGCCTCTTCTAATGACATGTTCGTTCCAAAATCAATTGTCCACATATCTCTTGGCTGTTGCACAATATCGATACCGTTAAGGCTTTTCTTTATAACATCACTATTAGGACGATTATTGGGATTCCTAGACTGCGAAAGCATTAATTCAGCTTGTTGTCTGTTAATTTCAAATGGGCCTACTTGGGCTGTACCTTGGAAAGAAATACCTGCATTCTCTAGGAGGGTTGCAGCTTGCGTAATATCTACAGACCCAGTAAGGTCCGCATTTATTTTCTTGACCGACCTTCCATCTAATAGATTGATCTTAGTTTCTCCATTGTCGAAACCCACCATAGAAACATTTACAGCAGCACCATCTAAGACCCATTCGTGGTCCGACAATGCCCAGAATATGTTTCCTGAATTTACTATCCTCTCTAATACTGTTCGATTCGCGCCGCCACGTATGGAATTTGTTGCTAATAGGCCAACACGCTTTGCTTTGCCTTGCTCAATCATCGCGCGTGCCTTTTCAAACCAATAACAAACTAAATCAATTGATGGTGGTAACCTATCGCTATAAAGATTACGCAATGCTTCTACATATTCGTGGCCTAGTTCCTCACGCATTTTTCGTATTCCCAGAAACGGCGGGTTGCCGAGGATGACATCCACGGCGGGCCATTCGGGTTCCTGCACCCCCTCCGCCTTCGGCACCTCCCCCAAATTCGCACTACCTGATTGCCGTGCAGACTCCCCGTCTGCGAATTTGGGGGAGGACGGGAGGGGGTGGGCGGAGGGGGTAAGAATCGCATCCATGTTCAGGATGTTCTTGGTCTGGCGCAGGATGGGTTCGACGGGGAAGCCGTAGCCGTTCTCGCGCAGCCACTGGATGTAGCCGATCTGGATGGTCATCTGGGCCAGTTCGTAGGCATATTCGTTGGCCTCGATGCCGTATAACTGCGCGGGCGTGACGGTGACATACGGGCGGCCCATGCCCATTTCGTCCGAGAAGTTGAGCACCTCGTTTTGCAGGTCGAGCAGCAGGCGCAGGGCCACGTACAAAAAGTTGCCGCTGCCGCAGGCGGGGTCCAGCACCTTGACCGAAGCGAGCTTGTCCGCGAAGGCCAGCAGGCGCTCCTGGATTTGCTTTTGCAAGTCCTTCTTGCGCTTTCCCGCCGCCGCCTGCTCTTCCTCTTTCATCTTTCGGATTTCATCCTTGATGCCCGCCCACTCTCGGCGCAGGGGAGCCATCAAAACGGGTTCCACCATCAGCAGGATGTCGGCCTCGCCCGTGTAATGCGCGCCAAGCTGCGAGCGTTTCTCGGGGTCCAGGCCGCGCTCGAAGAGGGTACCGAAGATCGAGGGCTGAATCGCCCCCCAGTCCAGGCCGTCGATGTTGCCGATGATGTCCATCGCGCTGCTATCCAGCGGCAGCACCAGGTCATCGTCGAACAGTCCACCGTTGAAATGCAATATCCTGTCTGCGCCGAAGTATCCGCCCGTGTTCATGGCGCGGAACAACTGACGCAGCACCTCGGCGAAGTCCTTGGAATTGCGGCGGGTCTGCTCCAACAGGCGCGGGAACAGCCGCTCGGGCAGCAGCCCGATATCCTCGGCGAACAGGCAGAACAGCAAACGGATCAGGAAATGCGCCACGGCCTGCGGCTCTTCGCCGTACTTGCGTAATACATTGGCCAGCATGGCGAACTGGCGTGCAGCCTCCTGGGTGACGCTCTCCACCGTTTCGCGCGGCTTGAGCGACTCTGGCTCGAAGAAGGCGGCCTTGAGCGTTTTCAGCCCTTCGGCGGTCAGCAGGTCATCCAGGGTGAGCGTGATGGTGCGCGTAGCCAGGTTGGTGTAATTGGTGCGGATGATGATTTTGTTGATGTCCGAGACGATCAGCAGGGGCGGGTTTTGCAACGCATCCCGATAGCGCAATAATTGCTCGTAGGCCTTGTCCAGGTCCGAATCTTTCCCCTTGTATTCCCAGCCGAAATACCCCAGCTTGGCCACGTCGGCCCAGCCCGAGCCGCCGCTGGTCTTGGCCGCGCCCATCTCGAAGGCGAAGCGCGTGCCCGTCGGGTCGGCCTGCATGGGGGTGGCGTGTCCCACCAGGGCGCACAGGTCGAGGAAATGCTCCTGCACCGACTGACGTTCCCGCGCCTCCGCGCGTTTCCATTTGCTGACGAAATCCTGCGGGGTAAGTGGCATATGGGTGATTCCCTTTGCTCGATTGTATCAGAGGTCTGGGTGTGTAGGGGCGACCCGTCGGGTCGCCCCTACGGTTACAGGCAGGCAGTATGTTAAGACCTCGGAGGTCTACGAAGATACCCCGTTATAGCTTCGCCGTGGCAGACCTCCGAGGTCTGGATGCCTTACGCGATCAGGTCCTCGGGATGCTTTTCATTCCACAGGGCCACCAGGTCGTCGCTGCTCTTGCCGATATTCTCGGCGTGCAGCAGCTTGCCCGTGAACCCGCCGTTGGAATTCAACGCCGAAAGGATGCGCTTGTCCACGCGCACGCTCACGTCGATCTGGCCTTCCAGGTTGATGCTGGGGGTGAAGATCGCCACGCCTGTGTGGACGGGACGGCCCTCTTTGAGCAGGCCGATCAGGGTCTCCACCTCGCTTTCCTGCACGTTCTTCACCACGCCCGCCGAAAGCGTGGTGCGCTGGGTGATGAGCGACATGAAGCGCTCGACATCGGCGGCTTCGATCAGGTCGATGCGCGGGCCGTAGGCAGCCACTGCCTGGATTTTCTTTGCCATTTTAACTTCTCCTTGTGAAACGGTTCCCCAAACCGAGGCTTACCCTCTGGGAGATGGGGTGGATGGCGATTTTCCCGCCTGGGATTCCAAAAACCGAACCTGGCATTTCCAAAACCTAACCTGACTTTTCGAAAAGCAAACCTGCCGTTTTCAAAAGCGAACCTGACTTTTTGAAAAGCAAACCTGGGAATCCCGATGTGCGGCTCTGAACGGTACGGTCGACGAGCAGGGTGGGTGAGAAGCGATGGGGCCTATAAGCGTTTCCTCCTTTGTTGTCATAAACAGAACGCGGCTGATTCCGCCTATGAAAAGTGTAGCAAAAACCTCCCCCGTGCGCGCGGACAGAAGTGAAAGGCGGGTTAACAGACCTGACAGGTTGAGGGCTAGTCTATTACGATGCGTTTGGGGTGGACCACGATGCGGAATCCCTGCGGCTTGTAATAATACTGTTCCAGGTAGCTGTCCGTCATTTTATATTGCTTGAGTAAATTCAAAAAATTTTGGGTGGATAGCGTGGAGGATACCCGCCGAAACGTGCTTCGGACCTCCCTGGCGTTTTGGCTGAAGCTGCCGCCGCGCACCACCAGCCCTTTTCCAAGGGCAACGGGGTCGGATTTTCTATAATAGCCATCCTCGTCCCAATTAGAGACATAGACATCTGGTGGGGTGAGCATCAGGTTGTTCTCGCTGCCGCTGTCCAGATATTCGCGGCCGTCGGTCATGCTGTATGGATACAGCCTGTAGGCGCTGCGGGTCCACTCCCACACATTGCCCGCCATATCGGCCGCGCCGTAGGGGCTGTCGCCGCGCGGGGAATACGCACCCACGGGCGTGGTGTGCTTCAGTCCGCCTTCCTGCGAGTTGCACCTGGTTTTATCGAATTCATTGCCCCAGGGCCATTCGCGGCCGTCGGTGCCGCGCGCGGCCTTCTCCCATTCCGCCTCGGTCGGCAGGTTGAAGGACATGCCCTGGGGCAGGTCCTTCCCAAAGGCGGTATTGATCCACTTCAGGTAGCTCTGAACGTCGTTCCACCGAATGTTCGTCACGGGCTCGTCCAGTTTGCTCTTCCAGTTTTTGTCCCAGTCGAAATAATAATGCGTCCATTCGACGTATTCGGCAAACTGTCGGTTGGTGATGGGATAGCGGCCGATCCAGTAATCATAGGGGATTTCGAAGGGATGCCGCGGGGTCTCGCGCTTCTCGGCCTGGTCGTCCGTCAGTTTGCTGCCCATGATGAACTTGCCCGCGGGCACTTTTACGAACTCGATATCGGCCCAGGTCTGGACCGTTACTCCATTGGGATTTGCGGCGGAAAATATGACCTGGGGCGTCTTGGGCAAAGCGGCCTGTAGGGCAGGCGATTTGAGCGTGTTCGGCAGCGCGGCATCAGGCAGGGGCGCACGGGAGATCGTCAGGCCCAGGGTTTCGGCCCTGCGCGAAAGGCTTCGAATCAACTTCTCGCCCCCGTGTTCACTGAAAGCCTCCATCCAATGCCAGCGCGCGATCCGTTCTGGCACCTGGCATTTCTCCAACAGGACGGGAATAATGAAAATAGTCCCCTCTGGCTTCTCATCCGCGATGTCCAGGGCGTATTTGATCTCCTTCTGGACAAAGCCTTCTTTGGTAATGGAGTTGTTCGACAGGCAGACCAGGATGGCGTCCGATTCCTTGATCGCCTTTGGGATTTCTATCTGCCAATCCTGGCCCGCCAATAACTTCTCTTCATCCAGCCAGGCGTCGATTCCGTTCTTTTGTAAGAAACGATAGAGCCTGCGAATGATGAGCTTGTCTTTGGATGTGTGACACAGAAAAACTCGCATGGGGCGGTCGGTGTCTTCGGGCATGCTGTTTCCCTTGGAGCGGAGATTGGATGAATTATATTCCCGATTTTCCCTGGATGCTTTGTGCGCGCGGGCAGAAATGCAAGGATGATTTTCATTCCTGAAAGGCGGCTTTACTGAAGAATGAGGGAGAGCATGGCGAACGCGAAGCGGCCTCCCTATTGTAGAAAGGTCGGTTTTGTTATATATTCGTACTAAAATTCACGCACCTGGGACCGCCTCTCATGCCAGAACAGCCCGCTCCGCCAGATGAACGACGAGCTTACTTGATCGACATCTCCCTGTTCATCTTCGACGTCCTCGCCCCGAAAAGGATCGAGGAGCATCTCAGATTAGGAAATCGGATTCTTGAGGTCCCAGGCGCATTGGTCACGATGATCTGGTCTGCCCGCATGGGGAATCCGCTGCTCTATAATTTCATTTACGCCCACATCTTGGGGATGAAGAAGAGAGGCTTCTTCGAAAAAAGCCAGAGCGAATTGATCCATAAGTATGCCCAGGCAGACGAGATCGCCTTGAAGACGTTGTGCTCTTCCGTGCATGACCGTCTCCTCAGCCACTACACCCCCATGATCGACGGCGCCTATCGCGGAACAGGCCTGGAGTTTCCCATCTTCCGACGCTACGAACCCGCCAGCGGGCTTGTCTCCGAGAAAGAGCTGTATGTCCTGCGCGGTTCCTACGAAGCCGAGTTGGGAATCGAACCTCATCCCCTGTATGACCTGTATTTCCTCCAGGTACGGCACGCCCAGGAGACTGGGATTGCAGCCTCGCCCATCCTTCAACGAGTCTTCGTATTCATCGGGCAGCAGACGGTCGCCACACTTTCCAGGTGGATCGGGCAGACGGACCCGCAGTATGTGAATCTGCCCGCCAGGGAGCGTTACCTCCGACACATGGCCTGGTTCTTTCAGGAATTCCTGATCGACGAGGTGCGGGATAAGGCTATCGAGGGAGTGCTGGGGATGGGCGTTTCGTACGCTTTGGTTGGCGTGCCTGGTATCGATGTCCTGACGGGGATGTCGGTGGCGGCCTATGTCACCAAGGCGGCAGTCCAGTCCACCATGACGTCGAAATATCTGACCGAGACGGATAAATACATGTGGATCGGGGTCTTTGCCGCGCTCTTCCTGACCTGTTTTTGCATGATCACGCTCTGGCCCACGGTCAGGCAGTCGTCCATCTGGAATTCCAAGCAGTCCGCACAGGCCACGCCTACTTTAGACCCCCTGCTGGCGCAACTGCCAACCATCTCGCCCCAGCCGACGACCTTTCCGACCCCCGCCCTGGTCTTCACGGCCACGCCCGCCCCCGTGTTGATTCCCACAGACCCTCCCTCATCTTCCTATGTCGAAATGGGATATTGCATGGTTGTGATCCAGCCTGGCGATACGCTGCCAGGGATCGCGGCCCGCTTTCAAATGTCCGAGGGCGACCTGCGGGCTGGAGATAAGCTGCTCTCCTGGGGTGCATTCACCGTCGGGCAGAGGGTCCACGTCAATGCGCCCTGTTGCCGACCGCAGGGCGGGAATGGCAGGTCTCATACAGTCTCCAGCGGGGAGACCCTGTTCAGCATTGCCCGCAGGTATGACGTCTCTTTGGAAAGCCTGACCGCCGCCAACTTCCTCCATGACCCAGCCTATATTCAGGCGGGCCAGATGCTTTGCATCCCCTGAAAATGACCTTCGCAGCCTTCAGGTAGACCACTTCCAATGGGGGACTCCCGCCTGCCTGACTCTCTCCTATAATCCGTGCATTCGCCAGAAGGAGAAGCAGGGACGCCCCGTCGGGTCGCCCCTGCCATTAGTTCATCCCTGGAAGGAGTCTCCCGTATGCCCCGCTCGAATTACCTGCGTCCCTTTGCCTTGACCTGCCTGCTGGTCGCCGTTTCGATGGCTTGCAGCCTCTTCTCGATGCCCTCCCTGCCCGATTTTCCCACACCCGTACCGCCGCCTTCCGACCTGGGTACGCCCACGGGACCCTCGCCTCTGTCTGGCGATTGGGGCGCGCCCACCGATTTCGGCAAGATCACCTTCCGCATCAGCCCAGACGGGTCCGCGCTCGAATTGCTGTACGTCGAGATGAACAACTGGACCTGTGGTGGCGTGACTCTCACCACGGGCATCCAGACCTATACCGATCCACCCGCCCGTGTGACGGACGGCGCTTTCTCCGTGTATGTCAATCTCTCAGGCAGCGCGAGCGAGCACTACAACGAGATCGAGGTCTCGGGTCAATATGACGAGGCGGCGAACCAGTTCACGGGTGAGTGGGTGCAAGACTCCATCAGCGCCACCTGCACGGGTACCTGGGAGACGGCCGCGCGGCCATAGAGTTGATAAATCAGGCGACAGCCACCTTCAAGGTGACCGTCCCCTGCAAGCATGATATAATGCCGCTTATGGAACCGAACGTCCATTCCCTGAATTCCGCCATCACGGCCGCCGCCGCTGCTGCCTCTCGCCCTGCGCGCCTGTGATGGTCCAGACGGAGTGATTTCCAGTCCCGAACCAGACAGGTTCGGGATTTTTTGTTTCAGATGACTTGGTATAATTTGCCAGTCATTATCCAACCCCTCGGAGCGTTTTCATGAGCAAAAAACTGACAGGCAACCAGATCCGCCAGGATTTCATCGATTTCTTCGTCGAACATGGGCACACGGCCGTGCCGTCCATGTCACTCGTCCCAGGCGGGGATGCCACGCTGCTCTTCACCAATTCGGGCATGGTGCAGTTCAAGGACGTCTTCATCGGCACCGACAAGAAACCCTACACGCGCGCTGTCGACTCGCAGAAGTGCATGCGTGTGGCGGGCAAGCACAACGATCTCGAAGACGTGGGCCGTGATGATACGCATCACACCTTCTTCGAGATGCTCGGCAACTGGTCCTTCGGCGATTATTACAAGGAAGAGGCCATCGCCTGGTCCTGGCAATTGCTCACCGAGGTGTGGGGCCTGCCCAAGGACAAACTCTATGCCACCTGCTTCCGCGACGACAAAGGCAACGTCCCGCAGGACGATGAGGCCGCGAACATCTGGCGCAAGCAGCCTGGCTTCGACCCCGAGCACGTGCTGTTCTTCGGCCGCAAGGAAAACTTCTGGCAGATGGCCGAGACGGGACCCTGCGGTCCCTGCTCCGAAATCCACATCGACCTGGGCGAAGAGCGCGATAACCTGCGCGGCACCGACCACGTGTGCGGCGTCAACGGCGAATGCACGCGCTACCTCGAACTGTGGAACAACGTCTTCATCCAATACAACCTGTTCGATGACGGACGCCTCGAACTCCTGCCGCAAAAGCACGTGGACACGGGCATGGGCTTCGAGCGCATCGTCTCTGTGCTGCAGGGCGTCGACTCGAACTACAAGACCGACCTGTTCACGGGCTCGCTGGATGTGCTACGTTCGCTTACGGGTCACAGCGAGCAGCAAATGCTCGAAAACTTCACGCCCTACCGCGTGGTCTGCGATCACGTCCGCTCGGCGGCCTTCCTGATCGCCGACGGCGTCGTGCCTGGCAATGCGGGCCGCAACTACATCACCCGCATGATCATCCGCCGCGCGGCGCGCTTCGGCACGAAGATCGGCCTGACCGAACCCTTCCTGGCGAAGGTCGCGGAAGCGGTCATTGCGGAATACGGCGACTTCTACCCTGAGTTGGAAAAGAACCGCGCCACCATCCTCGACAATCTGACCCGCGAGGAAAAACGCTTCGCGCGGACCGTCGAGGCAGGCACCGCTCATCTGGAGAATCTCCTCTCGGAACTTCGCTCTGCCAACGCTCGCGCTGAGCGTAGTCGAAGCGCCGTCCTCGACGGGCACAAGGCCTTCGACTTATACGCCACCTACGGTCTGCCCTTCGAAATCAGCCGCGACATCGCGCGCGAGCAGGGCCTGGATGTGGACGAGGCGGGTTTCAACGCCGCAAAGGAAGAACACAGCAAAGCCTCTGGCGGCGGCAAGGCCATGGGCAAACTCGGCGGCGAAGATTCTGAATACTTTGCGAACATCCTGAAAGACTTGCAAGCCAAAAAGAAGCTTGGACCGAATGGCGTGGAATACGACCCGTACACCAGCCTGCGCGTGGAAGGTGAAGTCCTCGCGCTCGTCGTCAACGGCGAAGCGGTTTCCTCGGCTTCCCTCGATGACCAGGTGGAAGTCATCCTGCCCAAGACGGGTTTCTACATTGAAGCTGGCGGTCAGGTCGGGGACGAAGGGTATATTCGCGGCAAAGATTGGGAGATTGAGGTTACTTCTGCCCGTCGCGCCGCGGCTGGAACGATTACTCATATCGGACAGGTGATCTCTGGTCAACCCAAAGTCGGTGACAAAGCCGTGGCAGAGGTGGATATGGTTCGCCGCCACAACATCATGCGCAACCACACCGCCACGCACTTGCTGCACAAGGCGCTGCATGAAGTCCTCGGCGACCACGCACGCCAGGCGGGTTCTCTCGTTGCGCCCACGCATCTGCGTTTCGACTTCACCCAACCTGACGCGATGACCCCCGAACAGATCGAGCGCGTCGAGAAGATGGTTAACGAAGCGATTGCCGCCGATATGCCTGTGGTCAAGGTAACCAAGTCGCTGGACGAAGCCAGAAAAGAGGGCGCGATGGCGCTCTTCGGCGAGAAGTACGGCGAGATCGTGCGTACGGTCAGCATTCTCGAAGATGAGCACGACAAGTATTCCTACGAGTTATGCGGTGGTACGCACCTTGAACGCACCTCCGACATTGGCGCGTTCCTGATCGTCAGTGAGGGATCGGCGGCGGCAGGCATCCGCCGCATCGAAGCGGTGACAGGCCGAGGCGCGTACGATCTGGTGGCGAAGCGTTTCAAGACGTTGAAACAGACCGCCGGCGCGTTGAAGTCCAGCGTGGAGGAAGTCCCCGCGAAGGTCGATGCCTTGCAGGAGGAAGTCTCCAGCCTGAAGAAGGAACTGGCCGCCCTGCGCGCGCAGACCGCGCTCTCGGCCTTTGCTGTGCAACTCTCGAATGTCCAGACTGTCAAAGACGTGCGCGTGCTGGCGGCCGAGATCCCCGACGCGAATGCGGATACCCTGCGCACCCTGGCCGACAAGTTCCGCGAGAAATACCCGCAGAACGGTGCGGCCATTCTGGCGGCGGGCAATACGGTCATTGCCGTCGTCACCGAGGACCTGGTCAAGCGCGGACTCAAGGCAGGCGACCTGATCGTGGGTATCGGCGGCAAAGGCGGCGGACGTCCCAACCTGGCGCAAGGCAGCCTGGCAGGGAATGTCCAGGAAGCGCTTGGCAAGCTTGGCAAGGCACTGGAAGAAAAATTGAAGTAAGGCACAGAAACAGGGACAGGGCAGAGTACACTCTGCCCTGTTTTATTTCCCATGAAGACTCGCACCATGTTGACCGAATCTGAGCAGCAACGCTGGACGATCATCTCCATTACCCTGCCCGCCGGGGCGGTCTTGGCTTTCATTTACGCGTCCCAAATTCTGGCTATGGGTGAGACATTGGGAGGTTGGGCCTCTCTGGTTTTCAGCCTGGTGGTCTTTGCGTTGTGGGGTGCGGCGATTTTCCGCAGAGATTGGACGCCGCGGGTGGAGTGGGCTTTCTTCCTGGTGATGATCCTGTACCTCTGCCTGATGACCATCGAAAACGTCAACCTTTTCACGGGCGAGCATGGCAAAGGGGAGGTGTATTTCAGCGATGCCTTGAATGCCATCATCTTGTGGCTGGCCATCACCCTGATTGCCTCCTACCTGGCCCTGCCTGATCGCGAGACCAGCCTGTTTTTGATCGTGATCTTGGCGGGCATGACGGTTGCTTTCCTATATCACGTGCTGTTCAAGGGTGGTTTCCGTTTCTCGATCATCCTGATATGGGTGCAGTCTTTCTTTGCGTTGTTCGTGCTGGTATTGCTGATCACCCAGATGGGCAGGCTGCACAAGAAATATATCAGCATCGATGACTTGACGCTGGCCTGCAACCGTCGTGAAATCTACCGTGTAATGCAACGAGAGTTGAGCTTCTCGGCGCGCATGGGCAGCCCCTTCTCGCTCATCCTGTTCGACGTGGATCATTTCAAGCAGATCAACGATGCTCATGGACACATGGCGGGTGACCGTGTCTTGCGGGGAACTGCCGAACTGATGAGCCGTTCCATCCGTTCGACGGATTGCCTGGGCCGTTGGGGCGGCGAAGAATTCCTGCTGGTGCTGCCTCAAACCGACCTGACCGCGGCGGTTCTGCTGGCCGAACGCCTGCGCGAGCTGCTTTCTGAACAGCCCTTCGAGGGCGTGGACCGTGTCACCGCCAGTTTCGGTGTGACCACCTTCCGCGCTGGACAGGAATTGGAAGACCTGCTGCATGCCGCCGACCGCGCCATGTACCGCGCCAAGCAAAACGGCCGTAACCAGGTGGTGGTTGAATCTGGCTGATGTCGATTCGTCCCAGAAAACTTCCTCGTCGTTTTTGGCGAGGAAGTTTTTGTTTCGGGAACATTCCCATGCTTGCCTGCGTCTCGTAGAAAATCATCCGCGCATCGGGGGAATTGGGCGCACCAGGCGAAAGGAGGATCTATGAATTGACATAAGCCATCGTGAACCGCGGAATGCCGACCGCAGTTCGCTCTCTTTCCATCTCAAAAATATTCCAACGAGGAGAAGCAAGATGATCACCAAACGACTTGCCCTGCTGGGCATGCTGTTCCTGCTTTTGTTTGTATCCGCCTGTGGAAGCGCCGCCACACAGGCTCCCGCCACCGAGCCCCCTGCTGTCCCAGACAGTTATTACCCTGCCGCCACGGAAGCACCCGCCGCTACCGAGGCTCCCGCCCAATCTTTCGCCTTACCGACTTCCGCCAGCCCCTCGAACACCCAACCCAACACCAAGAATCCCTCGGGTAACCAGCCATACGACATGTTCTTCGAAAACTATGGCGTCAATCCGTCCATCGACACCGAGGATGACAACCTGTCCACCTTTGCCCTGGATGTGGACACGGGCTCGTACACCATCATGCGCAATTACCTGAATGACGGCAACCTGCCGCCCGCCGACTCGGTCCGTGTGGAGGAATACGTCAACTTCTTCGAACAGGGCTATGACAACCCGCCTGCGCACCAGGCCTTTGGCATCTCCGTGGATGGCGGTCCCTCGCCCTTCACCGAAACCGAACGCTATGACATGATCCGCGTCGGCATCCAGGGATATCAGGTCCCAGATGAGGAACGCAAGGATGCCGCCCTGACCTTCGTGATCGACATCTCTGGCTCGATGGACATGGACAACCGCCTGGGCTTGGTCAAGCGCTCGCTGGAAGTGCTGGTCGAGCAGTTGCACCGCGATGACACCGTCAGCATCGTGGTCTATGGCAGCGATGCGCGCGTGGTGCTTGAGCCGACGCGCGGCTCCGCCAAGGGCCGCATCCTCGACGCGATCTACGGCCTGCGCACCGAAGGTGCCACCAATGCCGAGGCGGGTCTGCGGCTGGGATATCAGATGGCAATGGAAGGTTTCATGCCAGGCGGCATCAACCGCGTCATCCTATGTTCCGACGGGGTGGCCAACGTCGGCCAGACCGAAGCAGATGCGATCCTCTCTGAGGTGCGTGGCTACGTGGAGGAGGGCGTCACCCTGGCCACCTTCGGCTTCGGCATGGACAATTACAACGACACGCTGATGGAGCAACTGGCCGATAATGGCGACGGTTTCTACGCCTACATCGACGACATGGACGAGGCCCGCCGCCTGTTCGTGGACGAGTTGACGGGCACGCTGCAGACCATCGCCATGAACGCCAAGGTGCAGGTTGAGTTCAACCCCGAGATCGTGAAGCGCTATCGCTTGGTCGGGTTCGAGAACCGCGCTGTAGCCGACGATCAGTTCCGTGACAACAAGGTGGACGCAGGAGAGATCGGCGCGGGGCACACGGTCACCGCGCTGTATGAGGTCAAGCTCTATCCCGAAGCCCGTGGACGGATTGCCACGGTCTATCTGCGCTGGGAAGACCCCGACACACGCACCGTGACCGAGATCTCGCAAGACTTCGACACAGGCCAGATGGCCTACGATTTCCGCGAAGCGAATCGATACTTCCAGCGCGCGGTGGTCGTGGCGGAATTTGCCGAGATCCTCAAGCAAAGTTATTGGGCCCAAGACAGTTCCCTCGACCGTGTGCTGCACGAAGCTGAGCGTATCAGCGAACTATTGTATCGTGATGAGGTCATGCAGGAATTCGTGGACCTGGTCCGCCAAGCACGCAGGCTGCAATAATGCCACCCTATACGCATGCCTAAAATGAAACACACCTCCAGGTTCGCTGGAGGTGTGTTTGTGTGAGCATGAAATTACGGAGCCGTGCTTTCTGTGGACGGGGACAGGACGGTTTCGGGGCTTGCTTCGTCTACTCCCGCCGGTACGGGAGCGGCAGTGACGGTGGTAGGCCCGAAGATGAAACTGGTGCGCCCGATTGCAAATTGACTGCCGGCGGCGGACCAGTTAACCTGGATGAAGAAATTAACGCCATCGTTTCTTGTCAACACAATCGGTGAGAGCAGGGTATACATCCTGCACTCGTTGCCCGTGCGCGTGGCGGAGTCTGAAAATCTAAGATTCCTTCCAAGCGAACCTGTGGTGTGCGAGTACGTATTGATCTCGATGTAGTTCAACGATGTGCTGGAAAAGGTGTCATAACAAAATTCGACCGCCTTCAGCATCACGCTCTTGCCATACAGCACAGTGGTCAAATCAGGGTTGACCGAGAGAAAACTCGCCCCCGCGCTGGATCGGGTGACCTGGGTCTGGCTTGAAAAATAAGTGAAGCTAAGCGGGTCGGTGGAATTGAAGGGATGCCAATTCCCAAAGCCCGCGCTCACCACGATGTCGCCTGTGGAGGGCGGGACCTCGGCCTGCCTGAACATGAAGACGGCCATCTCGGCGCGGGTGACGTTGTTGTTAGGACTGTAGATCCCGGGGGCCGTGCCTGCTGTAATGCCGTTGTCCTTCATCCAGCAAATGTAAGCTTCCGCCCAATGTCCATTGGTATCGGTGAAGCATCCCCCACCGCCGCCTGCGTAAGCCCTGCCTGCGCTGAATGCGGTCAGAACCAGTACTGCGGCCAGAACTCCGTACAGAAAAACTCTTCTACCGTTCATCTTTTTATCTCCTCATAAGGCTTTGTTCTGTGTCTGCTTGATAATAAAAAGTATATGTATACAGCCTTTTGCTGTATATGAACCATAAGTAATGTATCAGGTAGAAGTTTCAGGTATTGCACTTTTACTGGACTATCTGTCCGATACGACCAGAAGCACGGTTCGTATCGGCTATAATTTGGGCGGATGAAAACCCAGATTTTCACACTTGAATCGCATGACGACCTGATCTCCGTCCGTGACCGACTCTCGTGGGCCAAGACACCGCGTATTCTGCTGGTCTGGCCGAAAGGCGAGAAAATTTCACTCCGCCTGCTGGACCTGAAGGTGTTGCAGCGCCACGCCGATTCGCTCGGCGCACAGTTGGGACTGGTCACGCGGCGGTCGTCTGTGCGGCGGGAGGCCGAGTCGCTAGGGATGCCCGTCTTCGAGTCGACGAGCGCGGCCCAGCGTGAAACCTGGCCCACGACCCCGCCGCGCAAGCAGCGGATTCCCCGCCCGCCGCGGCGCGATTTGCGTGACCTGCGCTCGCTGTCGGCCCCCGTCGAGGCGAGGTGGCGCTCGAAGCTGGCGGTCCGCGTGGTCGCCTTTGGTTTGGGAGTCCTGGCCGTTTTGGCGGTGGCAGGCCTCTTTGTCCCGCGCGCCGAAGTGGTCCTGCATCCCGAAACGCAAACTCAACGGCTGGATTTCCCCGTCGTTGCCAGCCCATCCATTCAGAGTGTCTTCGTGACGGGCAGTGTGCCGTCGCGTGCCGAGCGGGCCGTGGCGGAAGGCAGCCAGTCGATGGACGTGACCAGCCGCATCCCCGTGCCGCAGACCAACGCGCGCGGCGTGGCGCGTTTCCGCAACCTGACCCAGACCGAGGTGGAGATTCCCGCAGGGACGGTGGTCCAAACGCTGGCCGACCCGCCTGTGCGCTTTGCCACCCAGAACACCACGCGCCTGACGGCTGGCTTCGACCAGATCGTGGAGGTGCCCATCGAGGCGCTCGACGCGGGGCAGGTGGGCAACGTGGACGCGGACGCGATCCAGTCTGTCGAAGGCTCGCTGGGGCTGATGGCTTCGGTCACCAATCCCGAGCCGACAGGCGGCGGCAGCGACACGACTGCCATCGGCCCGACCCAGGATGATCGTTTCCTGCTGCGCGAAACCCTCCAGGCGGAGCTGGCCAAGCAGGCGGAGAATCAATTGCGCGCACGCCTCTCGGCCGACGATGTGATGCTGACCGACACCCTGACCGTCTCACAAACCCTGGAGGAAACCTACAATCCGCCCGCCGACACTCAGGGAACGAGCCTGTCCCTGACCCTGCGCCTGGAGTTCACCGTGCAGGTGGTCTCGACCCGCGACCTGACGCGCCTGGCCGAGGTCAGCCTGGATGCGGCCGCCCCGCAGGGATTCTCCCCCGCGGCGGATACTCTCACGTTTCAGTCAGTGACCAAGCCCGTCACCGACGCACAAGGCGTGACGCGTTGGCAGATGCAGGCCGAACGCCGCCTGTTCCGCAGTGTGGACACGGCTCAGGTGCTACGTCTGGCGCTGGGCCGTTCGCCTGAAGCGGCACGCGCCGCGATTGCCAAGGTGCAGCCATTCGCCAATCCACCTGAAGTGCGACTCACACCCGCCTGGTGGCCGCGGCTGCCGTTGATCCCCCTGCGTGTGCAGGTGGTAATCCAATAAACGAGTGGGGCGGACTTTTTAGTCCGCCCCATTTCTGGAGTGATATGAGAATTATGGCAGTTGACCACGGTGAAAAGCGTATCGGGCTCGCGCTCAGCGACCCGAATGCCATGTTCGCCAGTCCGCTCAAAGTCATCGACCACGTCTCGCGCCTGGTGGATGCGGCCCAGGTGGCCGACCTGGCCGCGCAGAACGAAGTCGGCTTGATCGTGATCGGACAGTCCTTCGATGAAGAAGGCCGTCCCAACCTGGCGGGACGGCGCGCGGCGCGCTTTGCCGAAGCCTTGCAGACCCAGACCCAGATTCCCATCCGTTTGTGGGATGAATCCTTCAGCACGCAGGACGCGCGCGCGACGCGCGTCGCGATGGGCGTGGGCCGCAAGCAGCGCGGCGGTCACCTCGACGAACTGGCCGCGGTCATGATCCTGCGCTCCTACCTAGAAGCCCAACATTCACAACCATGAGAAATAATCCCATTTTCAGCCGTGTTCATATTCCGCTTGCCACATCCATCCTGATCCTGTTGTGTGTGATGATGGCGGCCTTCATCTTCATTCCGTTGCGCGCGACCAACACCTACGGCGCGCCTTCATCCAGCCTGGGCCTGTGGGGCATCATCGACTATTCCGCTCGCCTGCTCTGGCATGACGGCAACCTGACCAATCCGCTGGACATAAACGGCATCGAGCGGGTCTTCGTCATCGAGCAAGGCGAGTCGGTTTCCTCGGTGTCCGAGCGCTTGCAATCCGAAGGGCTGGTGCGTAGCGGAAGTTCCTTCCGCGATTACCTGATCTACAAGGGCATGGACATCTCCATGCAGGCGGGCAATTACATGCTCAGCCCGTCCATGTCCGTGATCGACATCGCCAACCAATTGCAGGATGCCACGCCCGCCCAGGTGACCTTCGTGGTGCTGCCAGGCTGGCGCGTGGAGGAGGTGGCTGCCTCGCTCCCGACCTCGGGCCTGGACATCACGCCCGAGGAGTTCCTGGCGGCTGCGGCTTCCTACCCCGTGGGATATGAGTTCTTCAAGCCTGGCTCGACCTCGGAGGGATTCCTTTATCCCGACACCTACATCCTCTCGCGGGATACCTTGGCCGAACAGTTGCTCGAAACCCTGGTGCGGAATTTTGGCCTGCACTTGACGGGCGACCTGCGCGAAGGTTTTGCCCGCCAGGGCCTGGATGTGTACCAGGGCGTTATCCTGGCGTCCATTGTTCAGCGTGAGGCAGTCATCGCCGACGAACAACCCGTCATAGCCTCGGTCTTTCTCAATCGTTTGAACGCGGGCATGAAGCTGGACAGCGACCCGACCGTGCAATATGCCATCGGATTCAACGTGGCCCAACAAACCTGGTGGACCAATCCGCTCAGCGCGCAGGACCTGCAATTCATCTCACCCTACAATACCTACCTGAACGTGGGCCTGCCGCCTGGCCCGATTGCCAGCCCTGATATATCTGCCCTGCGGGCGGTCGCCTACCCTGCGAAAACGACCTACTTCTACTTCCAGGCTCAATGTGACGGCTCTGGCCTGCATAATTTCGCCGTGACCTTCGAAGAGCATCTGGCAAATAGCTGTCCATGATCCATTGGCAGAAAAATACCAGCCGCAGAAACATTTCTGCGGCTGGTTTTGTTTCTAAACTTTACCTTTTGTAAGGTAGGTTTAGGTATACATCCCAATGCAATAACCCAAGTTTGTCACACCCGTCACTGCGCTGAAGACCTGTATACACCCAAATGGTGGCCAGTTCGCGAACATCTGCGGGCATATCTGCAATCAACTTATCGTAGTCGATACCAGTAAATGCGGTGACGAACTCAAATTGATGTTCACCTGCCTGCTGGAGGAGGAAGTCCACCCAGTGCGCCTGATACTCTTCGCTAAACTTATAGTCTTTTCCATAGGCGGAAAAGCTATAGGAGGGTGCGCCTGACTCTGTGACACCGATCGGCTTTCCGAAGGCGAGCGCAGGGGCAAAGAAGTCTTCGGGAATGGGATCCGCTTTTCCGCTTGGATACATCCAGCTGTAGGGATAGGCGCTCAGTCCGATCATATCGAGATAGGGCAGCAAGGTTTTGATTTCTTCTTTTTGTTTTGCCTTGTCTCCACCGTCCAGTCCGCTCATATGGCTGACGGTGAACGTGGCGAAGATGGGCAGCTCAGGATAATCGGCCTTCAACCCTTCATAGACAAACTTGTGCAGATTCTTGTAGGCGGCCCAGGCCTCGGGCGCATTGACCTGCGCCACGTTGACTTCGATACCGATGGCGAAGTAATCTGGCTGGAAGAACTCGATCACCTGACGGGCATAATTCAAGTAAGCGTTCTCCACATCGGGATGGTCTAGGGGATAGGTGTCCCACGGCTTGGGCAGAGGCTGATTGTCCGAGTCGCCCCAGTAGGATGCCAATTTCGTGCGGGTCATATCGAGCGGCGTGATCGAGACCAGCAAAGTATGCTTGGCAGGGATGGCATCGCGTGTAGAACGCCAACTGTTCATCAATCCATCGGGCAGCGGACTGTTGGTCAGCGCCTCGGGCCAGGGAATCCCACCGTCGAAGTGCAGGGCGGTCATGTCCCCGTGGGTCGACAGGAACTTGTTCATGCGCGAAATGCCATCGAGGGTGGCTTCGGGCGGCCAGCGCGTGAATCCCATGTGGAACGGGCGCGACGATGCGCTGATCTTCACATCCTCCGTTGACGGAACGCAGGCGGGCGTGGGTGAGGCCGTGGTTGTCCCTCCGCAAGCCAGCGTAGCCAGAGCCAGGGTGATGAAGAAAAGGAAGATGCGTTTCATTTTCGGAAACTGTCCCAGACTTCCAATGCAGGCTTGGGATTTCCGTCCACATCGAAGAAGCCCATGCGGGTGAACCAGGCCAGGGTGTCTTGATCCTTCTTCATATTGGGGGTGTATGAATCCATATCCAGGTCATTGATGATGATGTAGATCCAGAATGCCAGGCGCGGACCGAGTTGGTCGTGAATTCTGTTGATGTAGGCGATTTGGTCCGCGTCCGAGCCGCCGAAGGGTTCCATTGGGACCGAACTGAATCCGCCCTCGGCCACGGCCAGTGGCTTGGAAGTCCGCGTGAGAAGCGGAGTGTAGTAATCGTCGGGGATGTCGGCCGCGCTGTGGAAGGCGCCGAAGGGGTAGGTGGAGATGACCCACAGGTCCAGGTTGGGCTCGAGGGCATCGACGATCACCCAGTTGGTGTCATAAGGTGAGCGGCCTTCGTTTGCGCCTTCGTACAGGTTATTCAAATCTTCCCATTGGAAGGTGGCGAAAATTTGTGTCTCGGGTGCTTCGGCCTTGACCGCCGCGTAGACTTCCTTATACAGGCTGACGTAGTTAGGATAATCTTCGGGGAAGGCGTCAGCGTAGGTGTTGATCTCGGAGGCCAAGCCAAGATAACGCGGATGATATTCGCGCACGATGCGCAGGGTGAAATTCTTGAAAGCCGTGCGCACGTTGGGGTTGGCGAAATTCGCCTCCCAACCCCAGGGCAGGTTCGCGAACTCGCGGCGGTTCAGCCCGTTGAGCGGGTCCACCACGAAGATGGCTTCCAGGCCGTTGCGGTCACACAAGATCATTTGGTTGGTGATGTCGGTAATGGCCTGGCTGTCTCCTTCCACACCGTTCACGAAATCCTTCCACGGGACGTTTTGCTGCAATAACACTATGTCGGCGTGTTCGCCAATGCGCTGGTAGGTGTCGAACACGCTTTGCAACTCCACCCGTATAGGGGAAGGGAAGAAACCGTAGACGGTGCGGCCCGCATTGAAGACCGAGTCCTGCGGCATGGGCGGGACGGTTGGTGCGACATTGCCGCTGCCACAAGCCAGGGTGGCTAGGGCTAGAACGGAAAGGGCAAGGATCAATCGGCGCATAAAAAATCTCCTGTCTTGAGGAATACAAGACAGGAGATGCTTTTGTTGCAAAGACGGCGTCAGGCCCTGACTCTTCGAAGCAGGTCGGGACCGAACGCCAGTGCGGTCATCAGTAGACCGAGGCCGATCAGAATCCACCCTTGCAGGCTGAGCGGCGCCAGCGCCTGGTGGACAATGGCCTCGGCCAGCTGACCGACGTCATCCATCAGCACAGACGGAAGCAGCATGGGCGCGTAACGCAGCAGCACTTTCAGGAACATCCAACTCGTCAGCGGGGCGCCCATCCAGGCCATGATGTTGACCGAGAGGCCCGTCACGATGAATGGGATTCCCCACCAGCCCAGCCAGTCGCGCAGACTGCGCACCGCCAGCGCTGTCATCGCAAAGAGCAGCAGCAGCGGCAGGAGCGGCGACAGGCGCATGAGCAGGCGCAAGGTCTGGATGCGCTGGCGCGGGTCGGGCTGACCCATCGTCGGGTCGAAGTGGGACAGGGTCACCTGATCGGGCAGGAGGGTCGCAGCCAGTTGCACCTGTCCCTCGATAAGCGATCGAACAATCCCCTCAAGTTCAGCGGGGGGATTGCAAAAGGCGATCTGTTGGTCGCTCAGGAAGGAGAGCGTGATGCGGGCCAGTTCGTCGAGGGTGCAGGGCGGCAGGGTTTGCATCAGGTTCAGCACCGCCTGTGTGCCTGCGCTGCTGTTCATTTGACTCTTGAGCGGAGTCAGGTCCACGACGGCCGAGTCGGTTTCGCCGTTCAGGTAAGCGAAAGTCGAGGTCAGCGCCTGGTCGCCCATTTCTTTTAGAGCTTCGGGCGGGAGCAATTCGCGCAGGAAACCCTCCCATTGCGCTTCGCTCAATGAACGCATCCCTGACGTCATGCCTTGTTGCTCGGACGAGGTCAAGAATGCCTTCGCCAGGATGGCGGGCAGGCGTTCGTAGAAGTTTTCGTTTGCGAACGCCTGCTGATAGGTCTCGGCCAGGAAGGCTTTACGTTCCAGATTGAACAGCAGCATGGACAGTGCGGCGGTTGCGATGAACAACGCCGCAAAAACGCCAGCCAGTCCTTTGCGAGCCGTGTCCATGATTACGCTGCTGCCTTCTGTTTGCGGATCAATTCGATGTAATCTTCCGTTACGGTCGGGCTGTCGGCCACGCCCAGCAGGGACATCAACTCGGTTGTCAGCGCCGCCTTGTGTTCTGCATCCTTGCGGCTCCAGGTGCGGCTCTTGATCTCCAGGTAATGGCCCGTGGCGGGCTGGGTCATCTCATCGAGGTTGAGGAAGAACTCGGTGTCTTTGTAACTGATGTGCCAGCGCAGGCGGTCCTTCTCGATTATCACTTCTTCGGCGGGCTTGAAGTATTCGCGATAGAAACGCAGACTGTGTGTGGCGGGTGCCAGGAAGCGGCTACGCGAGAGCAGCACGTCATGTTCGAGGTGATCTTCGCGCTTCTGACCGATCAGGGTCAGGCGCGCGCGCACGTTGACCGAGTCGCCCTTGTCGTTGATCAGGTCGTCCTCACGGTAGCGTAGACGGCCCTGGTCCGCTTCGGCGAAGAAGAAGTAGTTATCGAACTGGCGGTAGTGTTTGAAAGCCGCGATGCGGATGTCGGAACCCATCAGCGCCTTGACCACGGGGTCTGGTTCCGCGATCCTGACCTTGACCTGCACCTCGAAGGATTCCTCCTCCGCCGAGCCGCCCAGCGCAATCAGCTTCGACAGCACCGACTGCTCGCGCTCGATCAGGAAGGCATCGATCTTCTGCGCGATGACCTGGGCCTGTTCGAGCAGTTCCGCTTCGTTGAGGGTGAGCAGTTCGCGCGAACGCATCAGCCACTGACCGTTGACCATCACATCGGTCACATCCGTGGATTTGGCGGCGTACACGAGTTGCGCGTAGGCATTATTTGGGTCGCGACGGAACTTGGGCGAGTTATGCGCAGGCGAGACATCCACCACGATCAGGTCGGCGCGTTTGCCCACTTCGAGCGAACCCGTGATGTCGCCCAGGTGCAGGGCCTGTGCGCCGAGGCGGGTGGCCATTGTCAGCGCGGTTTGGGCGGGGACGGCGGTCGGGTCATTGACCGAAGCCTTGGCGATGAACGAGGCCAGGCGCACTTCCTCGAACATGTCGAGGTCGTTGTTTGAGGCGGGGCCGTCGGTGCCGATGCCCACGTTCAGGCCCGCTTCGAGCATCTTCTGCACGGGCGCAAATCCCGAGGCCAGCTTCAGGTTGGAGGACGGGTTGTGCGAGACACCTGCACCGTGATTCTTGAGCGTACGGATCTCGCCCGTGTCGATGTGGACGCAGTGCGCCGCGATGACCTTGGCCTCGAAGAGGCCCTGCTTCTTGACGTACGGCACGACAGGCATACCCGCTTCGTTGCGCATATTCTCGACCTCGAAGGAGGTCTCGGAAATATGGATGTGCAGCGGCACATCGAATTCCTTCGCCAATTGGGCGGTCTCGCGCAGGATTTCGGGCGTGGTGGTGTAGACGGCGTGCGGGGCCACGGCGGGCACGATCAGCGGATGCCCCTTCCACTTCTTGATGAATTCGCGCGCCAGGGCGAACGAGTCTTCATAAGCGGGGGCGTCGGGCGCGGGGAACTTCATTACGCTTTCGCCGCACACGGCGCGCATGCCCGCGTCGGCGGCGGCCTGGGCCACGGCGTCCTCGAAGTAGTACATGTCATTGAAGGTGGTCACGCCGCTGCGAATCTGCTCGACGCAGGCCAGCAGCGTCCCCAAACGGACAAACTCAGGCGAGACGAACTCACGTTCGACGGGCATCATATAGCCCATCAGCCACACGTCCAGGCGCAGATCGTCGGCCAGGCCGCGCAGCAGGGTCATGGGCACATGCGTGTGCGCGTTGACCAGGCCAGGCATCAGCACCTTGCCGCCGCAATCGAAGGTCTCGGCGGCGGAATATTCCGCGCGGATCTCGGCTTCAGGACCGACCGCCACGATGCTGTCGTTTTTGACGGCCACGGCACCAGGCGAGTATTGGGTTAGTTTTTCGTCCATGGTGAGGACGAGGGCGTTGGTGAAAAGGGTATCTACGGTTTGGGTCATTCATGCTCCTTTTACGGATATCATCAGGCGCAGCGCGCCTTGTTGGCAGGGGGAAGGTAAAGTGCTCGGATTTTATTCCTGTTTGCTGAAATTCAGCAACACTTTTAGCACCCGCAAATTGACGCTGAACTCGGTGTGCAGGTGGT
This sequence comes from uncultured Anaerolineales bacterium, assembly GCA_937928015.1. Taxonomy (GTDB): domain Bacteria; phylum Chloroflexota; class Anaerolineae; order Anaerolineales; family Villigracilaceae; genus JACPVF01. Next base: position 25,536 of record CALFXA010000172.1, read on the forward strand.
CGCTCAACTCCATGTCCACGGCGGCCGCGCCGCGCGAGACGGCGTAGATCGGAAGAGCACACGTCTGAACTCCAGTCACGAGTGGATATCTC
>CALFXA010000173.1 GCA_937928015.1 uncultured Anaerolineales bacterium
GAGATATCCACTCGTGACTGGAGTTCAGACGTGTGCTCTTCCGATCTTTTGTTCCCGCTGTATGTGACGGCGGGCGCGTCCTGCTGCGGGTCCTGTGCGGCGTAATCGGGGACGGGTGTGTCGGACACGATCTCGGCCGCCATGAACCCGGGCGTGGCCCGCACCAGATTCTCGGGGATGATGATCTCCTGCGGGGTCGGCGTCGGCAGGATGACGGCGGGCAGGGCAGCGGGTTTGGCGATTTCGGCATGCGCCCAGAACTGCGACTCGGCCGCCGCCTGGGTAGGGGTGGAAAAGGCCAGGGCCAGCGCGGGGCTATTCAGCGCCGACCAGCCCAACAGTCCCGCGGCGGCCAGGCCTGCCAGAACAACCAAAGACCAGAAGAGGAATCCGCGCCGACGAGGCAGTTTGGTCTGCGGCGTGGTGGGCGGTTCTGCGAAAGCAGCCCGCGCACGCGGATTGGCCTGGAGTCGGTCGAGGACGTCGCGGTTCATGGGGCAAAGGTCGGGATGGGCGTGGGCTCCACACCCTGATTTTTGACGAAACACAGGATACCCTGCACGATGCCGTTGGCTACCAGGTCCGTGCGATTCGTCAGGATGTTGCGGTCGAGGTTGAGGAAGCCTGTCTCGATGATGGCGGTGGTGGTGCTCGGGTCGATCTCGGAGAAGGCGTGATACTCGCGCATGTCGCCCGTGATGCTGCCTGTGTGGAAGGTCAGCCCGGTGGAACGCTCATAGCGGTCGGTCAGGCAAGCGGTGAGAAGATTGGCGCGATTGGTGTCGTGCGTGTCCATTGAGGCTGCCACTTTGAAACCTGTGGCCTGGTCGTTGATGTAATCGCACGAGTCGTTGTGGATGGAAACCAACGCTGCGGCGCGGTAACCATTCAGACGCGTGTCAAACTCGTTGAGCAGGTCCACTTGAAAGCCCAGGTCCACCAGTTGCTTCTGCACCAAGCTGGCAACCTTCATGTTGACGTCGGCTTCGGTCAGCGTGACCTCGCCGTTGTTGTTACGGCAGACCGCGCCCGAGTCATTGCCCGAGTGTCCCGCCACAATGCCGACGCGCAATTGCGGCTGCGGGGTTTCGAGCGGCGAAGCCACATCCCCGGGCTGGGGCGTGAGGATCAGGCTGATCTGGTCCGAGAAGTTCCACGTGAACAGGCTGGAGGGCGTCCACGCGGTGAAGAGGGTCGCCAATAACAGAGCGACCAACAGGGTCGTCCCCAGGGCGTTGACGGGGTCTTTCATCTTCCGCTGCACGGGCTTGGGCGCAGGCGGCGTGGGATTGGATAAATTCTCCATTTCGTATAATAGTACCTTAATCGTCAAAAAAAGCAAGTGTTATATGAAAAAGACGCGGAATGCAAGCTAAAAATTCCCCATAATGCGTAATAATTTCAAAACCGCTCCTGTCTGGATTTTTGTCTTGACGCTGACCTAGTCCGAAAGTATGATGAAAATCCTATGGAGACTTCCGTTATGACCCTCGACCCCGAACAACTGCGCCTGGCCATGCGGGCGTGGAGTTCTGGCGTGACTGTGGTGACCGCGGCTCACGATGGTGAACAGCATGGCATGACCGTCAGCTCTTTTACATCGGTTTCGCTCGAACCGCCGCTCATCATCATTTCGCTGCATACCGAAAGCCGCACGCATCGACTCGTCCATGCGGCTGGTGCGTTTGCCGTCAGCATTCTCTCGGCGGACCAGCGCGCTGTCTCTGACCGTTTCGCAGGCCGCACCGATGACGAGGACCGCTTCGTCGGCCTCGACACCGAAACCCTGGTGACGGGCGCGCCTGCCATCAAGAATGCCCTGGCCCGCTTCGATTGCCGCGTGACCCAGATCATCTCGGCTGGCATGAACACCATCTTCCTGGCCGAGGTGGTGGCCGCACGCAGCAACGGGGACGGCCAGCCATTGGTGTATCACGACCGCAGGTACTGGAATCTGGTGTAGCGTGTCATCCTGAGGGAGCGTGTTCATCGCGACCTCAGGTTTTTTTCAATTGAAAGGGGTGGCCCATGTCTGACCGACTGACCCCTGAGGAGCAGAGGAGTCTGCTCCGCCTGGCGCGCCAGGCCATGGAAACTGCCGTGCGCGGAGAGAGCCTACCGCCATTGGATGATTCCACGCTGACGCCGCGCCTGCGCGAACTCGGCGCCTCGTTCGTCACCCTGACCGTAAGCGGGGACCTACGGGGCTGCATCGGCGCGCTCGAAGCGTACCAGCCTCTCGCGCAGGATGTCCGTGAACACGCCATCGCGGCGGCGCTGGAAGATTTCCGCTTCCGTCCCGTCCGCCCGGGGGAATTGGACGGCATCCAGATCGAAGTCTCGCGTCTTACCCCTCCCATCCCGCTCGAATACAAAGACGCCGACGACCTGCTTGCCAAACTCCGCCCGCACGTGGACGGAGTCATCCTGCGCGACGGCCTGCGCCGTGCCACCTTCCTGCCGCAGGTGTGGGAGAAGATTCCCGACCGCGCCGAGTTCCTCGATAACCTGTGTTACAAGATGGGCGCAGCGCCCAGCCTGTGGCGGCACAAACCTCTCACTGTACAAATTTATCAGGTCGAAGAATTCCATGAGTAAGGTAAAATCAAGGTATGGCTGAAGACACCATGTTCCAGGATGCGGTGGAGGCGCTCAGGCAGGGCAACAAGGCCCGTGCCCGTGAGCTGCTCACGTTGTTGCTCAAAACCGAACAGACCAATGCCACCTACTGGATCTGGATGAGCGCCGCGGTGGATAACACCAAGGAACGCATCTACTGCCTGCAGACCGCCCTCAAACTGGACCCCGAGAATGGCACCGCCAAACGGGGCCTGATTCTGCTGGGGGCGCTTCCCCCCGATGACACCGTCCAGCCCTTCCCCTTGAACCGCCCGCGCGCGTGGGAGGAGAAACTGCTCCTCGCGCACGAACAGCCCAAGCCCAAGGGCGTCCGGGCGGTTGCGTCCAATCCGCTGACGCGGCTGATCGCCATCGGCGTCGGCATGGTGGCGTTGATTGCAGTGGTGGTCTTCGGGCTGATGCTTCCGCGTGCCAATCGCGCCAACCGCGCACCCACCTTCACGCCCGGTCCCTCGCCCACCTTCACGCTTACGCCCACCGTCATTGGCGGAGTTGCCGAGGCCGCCTCTGGTACACCCAGCGGACCTGCTCCGCTGTGGACCCTGCTGGAGGCCACCTTCACGCCCACGCCGCCCTACGTCAGCACCAAGCGTTCGCCCGCCTCGGCCGATATTTACAAGGCTGCAGAGGCTGCCCTCAAAAAAGGCAACCTGGACGAGTACATCCGCTACATGAACGATGTGGCCAAGACCGAGCCTGACTCCGCGGACGTATACTATCAGATCGGCGAGGTTTATCGTGCGGCGGGCAAATACTCCGACGCTCGTACAGCCTACAACAAAGCCCTGGAAGTCGGCCAGGATAAGTTCGCCGCCGCCTATCTTGGCTTGGCGCGGACCACCCTGCAGGAGGACCGCGGCGCCGACGTGACCAAGATGTACGACCTGGCCCTGCAGATCGACCCGAACTACGCCGAGGTTTACCTCGACCGTGGAAATTTCTACCTGCGCCGCAAGGACGCCGAGTCGGCGCTGGCCGATTTCCAGGCGGCTGAGAAACTCATTCCCGAGTCGCCGCTAGTGTACTTTGGCATGGCCCAGGCCTATCACCTTCTGGGCGAAACCGAAACCGCGCTCGATTACGCGGAAAAAGTCTATGAAATGGACATTACGCTCCTGCCCAACTACCTGTTGTTGGGACGGCTCTACATCGACCAGGGGCGCGATGCCGATGCAGCCAAGGTGCTCGATACCTATATCCAATACGACCCCGAGAACGGCGAGGTTTATGCCCTGTTGGGTGAATCCGCGTACAAGGCCGGGGATTGCAAAAAGGCCCTGCCCCTGCTTAACAAGGGCATCAGTCTCGACCCGCGCCAGGGTCAGATCTACTTCATCCGCGCCATGTGCCTGCTCGACGCTGAAAAATATGAAGAAGCCCAGACCGACATCGAGCGCGCTATCCCGACCGTCGGCGAGACCTTCGAGGTCAAGGTGGCGTTGATCCGCTCGTATTATGGGCAGTTGAAATATGGCAGCGCCTATCAGCAGGCCGAAGCTGCGGTGGCCCTGGCCAAAACGGATGAACAGAAAGCACTGGCCCTGTACTGGCGCGCCATGACCTTCGAAGCGCGCGGCTCGCTCAAGAGTTCCATCAACGATTGGAAGGCCCTGCTCGCCATGCCCGAGTCCGCGATGACAGAAGAGATGCGCGCCACCGCCGAGGAACA
>CALFXA010000174.1 GCA_937928015.1 uncultured Anaerolineales bacterium
GAGATATCCACTCGTGACTGGAGTTCAGACGTGTGCTCTTCCGATCTCAATCCCGCCCAGGCGTGGGACGTAAATCTCGTCCCCACCCCGCGAAAAGACCTGACTCCCGCCCTGAGGTTTGGCACCTTCGGACAAAGCCAGGATGCTGAAGTAGCTGCCGCGTTCCACACGCTGGCGGACCTTGGCCAGGATGGCCTCGTATTTGAAGGGAATCTCAGGGATCAGGATCACGTCCGCGCCGCCCGAGACGCCCGCTTGCAAGGCAATGAAGCCTGCATCGCGGCCCATCAACTCGACCACCATCACGCGGTGATGAGACTCGGCCGTGGTGTGCAGGCGGTCGATGGCCTCGGTGGCGATATTCAGGGCAGTGTCGAAACCGAAGGTGACCTCGGTGCCGCCGATATCGTTGTCGATGGTCTTGGGCACGCCGATGACAGGCACGCCGCGCTCGTACAACTCATGCGCGATGTGCAGGGTACCATCGCCGCCCAGGACGATCAGCGCATCCAGCCCCAGGCGCTGAATGCCCTTGACGATTTCCTCGGATACGTCGATGGTGACCTCCTTGCCGTCGCGGATGACCTTACGCGCATAGGGATTGCCGCGATTGGCCGCGCCGAGGATGGTTCCGCCGCGCGGAAGGATTCCGCGCACATCGTTCAAACTCAGGGGAAGGATGCCGTTCTCCCCCAAAAAGCCGTCGTATCCATCGCGGATGCCGAACACCTCACAGCCATATTGTAGAATGGCCGTCTTCGCCACCGCGCGGATAACCGCATTCAACCCCGGAGCGTCCCCGCCTCCCGTCAAAACACCGATTCGTTTCATGTTCGACCTCCACAGGGTAAGTTAGTCCTATCATACCCCAATCACGCCATGCTTTCTTGCATTCCAACTTCAATGCCCATATAATGTGACCAATGCAGTCCCAATCCAATCCTCCCCGTTTCAATGCCGTACTGCGCTGGATCATCCCGCTGGCGGCGACCCTGGCGCTGGCGATCTGGTTCTACATCGCCCCGCCGGGCCTGCTCGGCAAAGCGGACGCCGTCGGGTATGCCGTCTGTCACCGAATCGACGAACGCTCCTTCCACGTCTTTGGGCGGCAGCTTCCGCTGTGCGCGCGCTGCACGGGCGAGTTCAACGCCGCAGCCGTCGCGCTGATCTTCCAGGGCTTCGTCAGCCGCAGGCGGAACAAACTCCCTTCGCGCGGAATCCTGGCGGTGATGGCGGTCTTCTTCCTGGCCTTCGCCGTGGATGGTTCCAATTCGTATCTGTACCTGCTCAAGCAGAGTACCCCAGGTATCCTGGACGCCGTCCCCAACCTGTACGTCCCCAACAACACGCTGCGCCTGTTCACAGGCAGCGGCATGGGCATCGCGCTGGCGGCCGTGCTCTACCCCGTTGTCCAACAGACGATCTGGCGCGAGAGCGACGAACGTCCCGCCCTGGGCTGGAAATCCTTCGGCATCCTGACCGCCATCGTCCTCATCGTGAACCTGTTGGTGTTGACCGACAGCCCGATCGTGCTCTACCCCGTCGCCATCCTGAGCACGCTCGGCGTGCTGGGTCTGCTGACGATGGTCTTCAGCATCCTGTGGATGATCATCATGCGAACCGAAAACTCCTTCGACCATTTCGGCCAACTCTGGCTGTCGGGGGCGGCGGGCCTGACCCTGGCGTTGCTGCTCATCGTGGGCATCGACCTGTTCCGCTACACGATCACCGGCACGTGGAGCGGATTCCCCGGGCTCGGATAGGAGGTCTCATGGATATATTGCTCGGTATCTTTTCGGCCTTTGGACTTTCGGCCAGCGCGGGATTGAACGCCTACATTCCGCTCTTCATCGTCGGCCTGCTGGCCCATTACACGGACCTGATCAAACTCCAATCGCCCTGGGATACGCTCGCCAACCCGTGGATCCTGATCCTGCTGGGCGTGCTGCTCATCATCGAAATGCTCGCCGACAAGGTCCCCGCTGTCAACCACATCAACGACCTAATCCAGACCATCGTCCGCCCAGCGGCGGGAGCGATTGCCTTCGCCGCCTCGGCCAACGTCATCACCGACGTGCATCCCGTGCTGGCGCTGGCCTGCGGACTGTTGGTGGCGGGCAGCGTCCATGCCGCCAAGGCGCTGGCCGTGCGTCCCGCTGTGACGGCCACCACGGGCGGGGCGGGCAACGTCCCCGTCAGCATCCTGGAGGACGTCGTCTCCGCGGTGGTGTCCTTCCTGTCGATCCTGTTGCCCATCATTGTCGGCACCCTGCTGATCGTCGTGCTGGCGCTGGTTATCTGGTGGTTGTGGCGACGCATGAATCAAAACGCCGCCTGACCTCCCCCATTGTTCCTTGTCTGCTCAACTTGACGTATAATTGCGTCAGTTAGCCAAAGCCATTTTCAATTCAAAAGGAGACGAGAAATGAACGATCCCATGGGAACCCCAATGCCTGATGCTCCAAAGAAAAACAACACCCCGGTAATCATCGCTGTGGTGGTAGTTGTCCTGCTGTGCTGCTGCTGTATCGGTGGCATTGGCGGCTGGTGGCTGTGGAACAACGGCGACTCGCTGGTCTCTGGCTCGATGGGCGCGCTCTCCCTCCTGGCCTAATCGAAACAAGAAACGACCTCCGTTATTGCGGAGGTCGTTTTGCTTTAAACCAGTCCTGCAACTCGGCCAGTCCCCGTCGCGCAGACTGACGCAAGTCCTCGGGCAAGTCGGCGGCGGCGAACTCGTCCTCATCCAGCACAGTCTGGGTGCCGTCGGCACTGACCCACAGGTCGAGGTACAGGTCCACGTACTCGACGCGGCCGTCGATCCACATGGCAGGCTGGGTGATGTTGCAATACCAACCTTTCAACATGCCGTCGTCGCGGTCGTAAATCTCGAAGATGTTATACCAGCGGGCCGAATAATACGTCTCCACGAAGCGGTCACCGCGCTTGAGGGTCGTGTCCATAAAGGGACGGTCATCGCGGTCGAACAATGCTTCGAGGGTCAACGAGTCGGGCGCGCGTTCGAGCACATCGCCCTCGTAGCGCCACATCTCCTCCCCTTGTGGATTCAGTTTCAAAACCAATACGCGCTCAGACATTTGATAAACACTCCACGTCAAATGTGACCGAAATGGATTCGCCGACCTTTGGCGCTTCTTTCAGGTGGACGAACAACCCGCCCGCCAACTCGACCTTGAATTGGTCCCGTTGGAAAAGGACATCCTCCACTTTAGCCGTTACCGTTAAACCCTCACCCCTGACCCCTCTCCCTCTGAGAGAGGGGAAAACTGGTTGGAGCAGTAACGCCACCCGCTCCCCATCAACATGATCATGCTCACAGGTCAGGTCAACGCTCCCAAAACCAGTTTCTACTTTCAACTTTCCGACCTTTAACTTACAAACACCTTCAATCACATTGCCCACATTCAAAAAGTGTGCTGCCCAGGCCGAGCCTGGATGGGACCAGACCTCCGCAGGCGTGCCTTCGCGGAGGATGCGTCCGTTGTGCAGCAGCAGAATGCGGTCCGCGATGGTGAAAGCTTCCTCCTGGTCGTGCGTGACGTAGACAGCGGGGATACCCGTCTCATGCAGGATATGACGCAGTTCGTCGAGGACCTGGTCCTTGAGCGTACGGTCCAGCGCGCCGAGCGGCTCGTCGAACATCAACAGCCGTGGACGAATCGCCAGCGCGCGCGCCAGCGCCACGCGTTGTTGCTCGCCGCCCGAAAGCTCGGTCACCTTGCGGGATTCGAATCCCGTCAGGTTGACCAGTTTCAGCACTTCGGTCACACGCTCCTGAATTTGACTCTTCGACTGGTCGCGCATCTTCAAGCCGAAAGCAGCGTTGTCGAAAACGGTCAGATGCGGAAAAAGCGCATAGTCCTGGAAGACCAGCCCAAAGTCGCGCAGGTGCGGCGGGATCGGGGTCAGGTCCACGCCATCGAAGCGGATGTCGCCCGATTCAGGCGATTCGAGTCCAGCGATCATCCGCAGCAGCGTGGACTTTCCGCTGCCCGAGGCGCCCAGCAGGCAGACTGTCTCGCCGTCGGCGACGGTGAAGGAAACGTCACTGAGCAGGGGTTGGCCCTCATAAGTTTTGGAGAGGTGGCGAAGTTCGAGCATCAAAATTCTCCCGCGCCAGGCAGGCGCAGCTTTTCGATGGATAGAATGCCAAGCAGGGTGACGCCCATCAAAATGGTGGACATGGCCATGGCCTGTCCGTAGTTGAGTCCGCCAGGCTGGGCCAGGAAACGGGCAATCGCCACGGGCAGGGTCGGGAAGTCGGGGCGGGCCAGCAGGGTGGCCGCACCAAATTCGCCCAACGAGACGGTGAAGGCGAAGGTAGCCGCTGAGAGAATCGCGCGCGCGAGGATGGGCCAGTCCACATTCTGCCAAACGCGCCAGGGAGAAGCTCCCAACGTGGCGGCGGCGTGGCGCAATCGTTCAGGGATGGAGGCGATGGCGGGTTGGAGCGCCCGCACGACGAAGGGTAAAGCAATGATGGTGTGGGCAAGCGGAATGACAAGCGGGGAAGAAAGAAGAAAGGCGAAAGAAGGCTGGTTGAAGGTGACGATGAATCCCAGGCCGAGGGTAACAGCGGATGCGCCGAGCGGAAGCATCAGCAGTGGGTCGAGGATGCGCTCAAAGCGGCCAGGGCGAGCCAGGGCGGAAGCCAGCGGCAGGCCGAGCAACAGCGACAGGGCCACCGTTGCGGCGGCGTAAGCGAGCGAGTTGCGGGCCGCTTCCGCGGGTGGGACGTAGAAGATCGAGCCGCGGCGGTTGACGAAGAGTTCGCTGTAATAGGAAGCGGTCAGGCCATATTGAACGTCGCCGCGCTGACCACGGTCAGCTTCGAGGCGAGTGATGGAACGGACGGGCAGGGCAAGCAAAGGGAGGACGAAGAAAGAGGAAAGAAGAAAGACGAAAGAGGCCATGTAGATTTTTTCGAATAGAGTCTTGGGTCGGCGCGCGGTGGAGGGACGCGGGGCGGCGGGGACGAGCATCTGCACAGAGAGGCGGCTGTACAAAATGGAAAAGGTCAGCGTGCAGAGCAGTTGGATTAACGAGAGCAGCGCGGCCAGCGGCAGGTTCAGCAGTTGCAAAGCCTGAATGTAAATCTCCACTTCGAGCGTGGCGAACTTCGCTCCACCCAAGAGCAGGATGACGCCGAAGCTGGTGAAGTCGAACAGGAAGACCAACAATCCCGCCGCCAGCAACGGGACGCGCAGCAACGGCAGGATGACATGCGTCCACACTTGGAGCGGATTCGCGCCGAGCGTGCGCGCGGCCGCTTCGAGGCGTGGGTCGAGCTGGGTCAGCGCGTTGCCCACGATGCGGATGACGATGGTGGTGTTGTAGAAGACATGGGCGAGGAGGATCAGGACAAAGGGTGAAGGCTGAAAGAGGAAAGATGAAGAGAGGAAAGAGAGCCAGCCGCGATTGCCAAGGAGCGCATTGAAACTTGATGCAACAACGACGGTCGGCAGCATGAACGGGATGGCGGTCATGGCGCGCAGCAGGGACTTGCCGCGAAAGTCGAAGCGGGCAAAGAGATACGCAGCGGGCAATCCGAGCAGGAAGGTCAGCAGGGTGGAGAGGAAGGCCTGATAAAAGGTAAACGAGAGAACACGAGAAGTGAGCAGGAAATTATCCACGGTCAGGACGGACGTGTCGAGCGTCAGGCCGAGGATGCGTGCGAGAGGGTAGAAGAAGAACAGCGCGAGGAAGAGAATGGCGGGCAGAGAAAGAAAAAACGAACCGCGAAGGAAGGAAGAACGCGAAGAAAAAAATCTATTAAAGAGATTCCCTTGAAAGTCTTTATTGATCATCTTTGCGCTCTTCGCAACTTCGCGGTGAAATTAACGAATGACAGTTTCCGTCCACGCGTTGATCCATGCCTCGCGGTTGGCGGCGATGGAGGCGGGGTCGAGCGAGGTGGAGGCAGACGCGGTATCCGCGTACTGGGTGAAGGCGTCGGGCAGGGTTGCCTGGGTGCTGACGGGCAGGACGAACATTTGCATCGGCATGTCGTTCTGGAAGTCGGCGCTCAGCATGAAGTCTACGAATTTCTGGGCGAGGTCGGGGTGGGCGGTCCCTTTGAGGATGCCGACGAACTCGATTTGGCGGAAGCAGGTATCGGGTCCGAGGATGGAGGCGGTGGGCGCTTCGTCCACGGGCGGGTCGGCAAAGAGGAATTCCGCGGCAGGGCTGGTGGCGTACGAAACGACCATCGGCTGCGGTCCCTTGCCCGACGAACCGCTGAAGTTGGTGTAGTATGCCGTCTCCCAGCCGTCGGTCACGACCAGGCCGTTGTCGCGCAGTTGCGTCCAGTAATCGAGATAGCCCGTCTCACCGAAGTGCTTGATGGTGGCCAGCAGGAAGGCCAGCCCAGGCGACGAGGTGGCGGGATTCTCGACCGCCAGCAGTCCCTTGTACTCGGGTTGGGTCAGGTCATCCAGGCTTTGCGGCACGGACAGATTCTTGTCGGCAAAGTAAGCCTTGTCGTAGTTGATGCA
>CALFXA010000175.1 GCA_937928015.1 uncultured Anaerolineales bacterium
ACCACCGAGATCTACACTCTTTCCCTACACGACGCTCTTCCGATCTCTTCATCGATTACGAGTGGAGCAAGAGTGGGAAGAAGTACAATCCACGCATCGGCGACCTGTGGGGATGCGTGGTCCCGTTTTCGGAAGCCTATGGCAAGGAACCTGGCATCTACACTGCACCCGGTTATTGGAACGATCACGGCTCGACCAACGCGCTGTGGTCGAAGTTCCCGCTCTGGCTGGCACAGTACAACGACGGTCAAGCCGACCCGATGCCGCCTTGGCAGGGATACGACTTCCTGCAATGGTCCGAGACGGGTGAGGGCATCAAGTATGGCGTGCCTATCACGGGCGAACGCGCCTGTGAGCTGAACTATTGGCGCGGCACCCGCGCGGAACTGTTGGAATTCTGCGGACTGCCGTCAGAAGAATAACTTAAGCTAAAAATACGCCCAGCAAAATGCTGGGCGTATTTCGTTTACTTCACCATCTCCCTGGCCTGTTCCACATACGCCAGGCTTTGATGGCGGAAATAAGTGTTGTAGAGTGTGGCGTAATGTCCGCTTTGACTTAACAACCCCTCGTGGCTGCCTTCTTCGATGATCGTGCCGTGGTCCATGACGACGATGCGGTCGGCGGCCTTGACTGTGGACAGGCGGTGCGCGATCAGGATGCTGGTCGACTCGGAGAGGATCAGGTTGAGGGCCTGCTGGATCTGCCACTCGGTGAACGGGTCCACGCTGGCGGTGGCTTCGTCGAGAATGAAGATGGCGGGCTTTTGCATCAGCACGCGCATCAGCGCCACGAGCTGACGCTGCCCCATCGAGAGGCGTGCTCCGCGCTCGCCGACCTCGGTGTGCAAGCCGTCGGGCAGGGTCTCCAGCCATTCGCCTTCGCCAATCTTGCGCGCCATGTCGAGCATTTCTTCATCGCTGACGTCGGGTGCGGCGTAGCGGATGTTCTGCGCCACCGTGCCCGAGAACAGGAACGGTACCTGTGAGACGATCCCCAGTTGACGGCGATACTGCTGCAAATCGAACGTGCGGATATCGCGCCCGTCGATCCACAGGTTGCCCGACTGAAATTCGTAGAAGCGCGCGATCAGCTTGGCAATCGACGACTTGCCCGCGCCTGTGTGTCCCACCAGGGCCAGGGTCTCGCCCGGGCGGATGGTCAGGCTGAAGTCGCGCAGGATGGGCTCTTTGTCGGTGTAACGGAATCCAAGCCCCTCGAAGCGGACCTCGCCCTTTAAGCGGGGCACATCCTGATGGTCGGTCTGGACCACGTTCGGGTCGGCGTCGATCAGGGCGAAGACGCGTTCGGCGGCGGAAAGTCCCTGCTGGATCTGCGCCCAGAACGCGGACAGGTTCGAGATGGGCATGACAAAACTGTCGAGGCTGAGGATGAACAGGTACCAGGCTCCCGCCGTGACGATGCCCTGCTGAATGCTCATCCCGCCCGCATAGACGAGGATGCCGACAAAGATGCCGTTGACCGCGTTCAGGGTCGGGAAGACCAGCGAGAGCACGAAGCCGCGCTGCACGTTGACGCGATAGGATTGCTGGTTGGCGGCGTCGAAGAGGTCGAAGATGCTCTGTTCCTGACGGAAGTTCTTGGCAATCGAAATGCCACTGACGGTCTCCTTGATGGCCGCATTGACCTCGGCCATAGCGCGCATCCCGTTGCGGGTGACGCGGCGCGCCAGGCTGCGATACGCCGTCGTGAGCAGGAACATGAACGGGACGAAGGCCAACATCATCAGGGCCAGATGCCATTCGGTGCGGAACATGACCACGCCGAGAATCACCGCCGTGATGAGCTGCGAGCCGACGTCCGTGACGATGACCACGAGTTGCCCGAAATCGTTGGTGTCGGAGGTGATGCGCGAGACGATGCGTCCCGACGAGAACTGGTCGTAGAACGACAGGTCATGTTCGGCGGCGGCGTCGAAGGCCTGCGTGCGCAGGGCCAGCACCACGTCACCCACCGCGCGGACCACCAGGCTGCGCCGCGCCCAGTTGAGCCCCCACACGCCCACGCCCACCAGGAAGAGCGCCAGCCCCGCCAGCCCGATGGCCTGCAGGGTCGGCTGCGTTTTCAACAAGTCCACCACGCGGCTGACAGCCAGCGGCAACGCCGCGCTGATGAAGGCAATGGCGACCAACAATACACCCACCACGGCCAGTCGTTTGACCTGGGGCTTGAAATATCCGATGATGCCCGCCAACAATTGACGGTCGCTGTATTGACGGTCGTATTTTTCTGCGTTAAGTCCTGAAAAGAAACCCATAGATTCTCTTTTTCTCACTCATTGCGAGTCCCGACAGGGGCGAAGCGATCTCAAGATTTCTGAAATCATGGGATTGCTTCGTCGGCCTCTTCGCAATGACGCGATTCTTTATTCCCTAAAAATCCTCGAATACGCCTCGGAGGTTTTCATCAGTTCGTCGTGATTTCCGATGGCCGCGATGCGCCCCTTGCGCAAGACGATAATCAGGTCCGCCCAGCGGATCTGCGAGAGGCGATGCGTGATGAGGATGGTGGTGCGGCCCTTCGCGGCGGCGGCGATGGCGCGCTGAATCTTGTCCTCGGTGGCCGAGTCGATGGCGGAGGTAGAGTCGTCGAGGATCAGGATGCGCGGATCGGTCAGGAAGGCGCGCGCCAGGGCGAGGCGCTGGCGCTGTCCGCCCGAGAGAGTCACGCCGCGCTCGCCGATGACGGTGTCATAACCATCCTCGAAGGTCTGGATGAACTCATCCGCCTGCGCGGATCGGGCGGCGGCTTCCACTTCCGCGCGCGTCGCACCCGGCTTGCCAAAAGCGATGTTGTCGGCGATGGAACGCGAGAACAGGAAGATGTCCTGCTCGATCATGGAGATCTGGGAGCGCAGCGCCGCCAGAGTCCAATCGCGGACGGCCACCCCGTCTACGAGGACCTCACCACAGGGCGCGTCGTAGGTGCGGTTGATCAGCTTGACCAGCGAGGTCTTGCCAGCGCCCGTCTGCCCGACGATGGCCACCGTCTGCCCGGGCTTGACCTTGAAGGTGATGTCCTCCAAAATCTTTTCGCCTTCGTTGTACTCGAAACACACATCGCGGAACTCGATCTCGCCGCGCATCGACCCGACGAAGCCATCCGCATTCTGGTCGAGGTTGGTCTCGCGGTTGATCAGTTCGATAATGCGGCGCGCACCCGAAATGCCCAGTGAGATCTGGGTGTAGGCAAAGGAGGAGGAAAAGGTCGGGAACTCCAACATACGCAGGATGCCGAAGTAGGCCACCACCGCCCCGAGCGTGATCGTCCCCGCGCGGAACAGCAGCAGGGCATGGACCAATCCGCCCGCGTAGGTCAGGCCCAGCAGCAGGTTCGGGATGAAGCGAGCTTCCAGGTCACCCTGGCGGACGAAGGCGTCGCGCACGCGGCGGGCATTGATCACGAAGCGCTCGGTCTCCGAGGTCTCCTGGGCCGCGCCCTTCATGATTTCCACGCCGTCCAGCACTTCGGAGAGATGTGTATTCATCTCGCCAAAACTGCCGCGCACCTCATCCGTGATGGGAGACATGGTCCGCAGATACCAGATCAGCGAGAGAAAATAAGCAATGGCAAAGATGGCAGGCGTCAGCAACAGCCACGGACTGTACTGTTCCACGAAGAAGAACGGCATCACCAGGAACAGGAACGACCCCACCACCAGGTTGACGCCCGGGCTGAACAGATAGTTGACCTCGCGCACGTCATTGGTTGCGCGCGCCATCGTATCGCCTACGGGTTGCAGGTTGTGGAAGGTCATGCTCTTGCCCAACAGGGACAGGTACAACTCGTCGCGGATGTCGCGCTCGACCTTTTGCGCCATCAACTCCGCGCCAAAGTTGCGTCCCAGTTGCAGCACGCCGCGGATGATCTGCGAGCCGCCGATGATCAGAGCCAGCGGCAGTAACACGCTCGTATCGGGATTCGGGGAAAGCATGGCGTTGAACGCATTGCCCGTCAACACGGGCACAACAGCCGCCAGCGCGGCATTGCCCAGCGCGCCGATGAACAGCATCAACAGGATGTACCAGTAGCGGATCGCGTGCAGCCAGATCCAGCGCACGGGATGGCTGGTATCCGAGCGATGACGGCGGGGCAGGGTGAATTCAGCAGGCAGGGTGACAGTCGACATGGGCAGGATTGTACTCCCGTCTCACCGCAACGCGCAAATCCGACCCGTGTTATAGACTCTAGATTGGCAATTTGGCCAATCCTCACTTAACCAAGGAGATTATTCAATGAAAATGCCTTCCGCCATTTCCACCTGGTGCATGATCCTATTCTTCCTCTTCTCGGGCCTGGCCGCGTTCGGAGTCGCCATCCCGATGGCGGGCGTCCTGACGGGCATCTTCGCCCTCGGCGCCGCCGTGTTCCTCTTCCTCGGCCGCTAATCCGCTCAAAAAGAACAGCCTCCCGTATGGGAGGCTGTTTTCGTTTCAGGGAAAATGGCTATTTCGCTTGGTCGACGAATTCCGCCGAGACAATGTCCCCGCCGCCTGTATAGTAAAAGCGGCAGACATCGCCCTGATTGATGACATCCATGAGCGCCTCTCTCACATGGAAAGACACACCGCCCACGCGCATTTGCAGGCTACGTACGGTCCTGTAACCCGTATGATCCTGGTTGGCGACCCGATCCTCCACCCAGACGAAATTCACGGGGCCTTCCGCCGCCTTCAACGAGAAATCGTTTTTGCGCGAAGTCCGATAGATCAAAAAGCCACCCAACACAAGGATGGTAAGCAGCGGTCCCGCCACGAGCTTTAACATGGAAAACAGATTGTTGGCCCCAATCGCCCCGCCAACGCGCATGATGACCACGCCCGCCACAGCCAGGATCAACACACTGACAATCAACGCATTTCGATTGAAACTACCTACCCTGTTCTTCACGATGGAGCGCTGCAATTCGCTCACCCGTCCCTGACGGTTCTCTCGCAAATCGACTTCATCAAACTGAAAATATTCCTGGAGCTTCTCATTTCTATCCATTAATCACCTCGCTATGTAAATAAAAATCGAATGGAGGGCGAATTATACAAAAGGCTCCGTCGATGCGTCTCCCCAAATGGTCCTGCTCACAGGCTGTCGAACAACTCGGCGCAATGCAGAGAATACTCCCCGCCCGTGCCGTCGGGCTGTGTATCCCACCAGGCGGAAAGGACCGCGAAACAGGTGGCCCAATCGAGCAGATGGCGGCGCGGGAATCCCAGCCGCTCCGAGAGGATCGCCAGCCGCCTCTCGGTCTGGACCCTGGGGCTGGTCCCGTCCGAGAGACTGAACCACGGGTTGATGAGGAACGGCCCCACTTCGTACTCGGGCGGACCCACCACCCCCTTCGGGTCGATGGCGATCCACTCCCGCCCCGACGAGAGGATGTTGAAATGATGAAAGTCCCCGTGGATCAAGCGCGGCGGAGCCGACTCGGCAAACAGGCGCGGCAGAGTCTCCTCGACGTGGGCGAAGAGTTTCTCGGGGAACGGCCCCGTCCCGCCGCCAAAGGTGGGACGCACATCTCGAAGCGCATCGAACCAGGTCGTCAACGGGATAAGCGGCAATCCCTCGGGCGCCTCACGCCATAGACGGGTCATCACATCCACGGCGATATGCGTGCGCTGATCGTCATCTTCCAGCGTGACCAACATCTCGCCTGGGCGCACACGCTCCAACAGGAACATGCCGCGCGACTCGTCCGCTTCGAGCAGGCGCACACAGCCTTCGCCGTTGAAGAGTCGCAGGGCGGCCATTTCGCTGAACAATTCGCGGTGCGGCACGCCGATTTTTAAGACCACCTCGTCCTTCAACTGCGCTCCCTGTCGGTCGCTCTGCTCAGGGCGAAGCGCATACGCCACATAATTGAACGACAAATTTTCAACGGGCGTGATGTCGCTCAAACCCCAACGCTGGCGGGCTTCCTCGATTAAATCAGGCAGGACGGCGAGGTAGGCCTCGCCGTCTTGATGGAAAGAATTTCGGATGTTGGTGAGAAAGAGTTCGGGGAGATCCATCACGATTTCGACCAACCCAGGCCGATGCGCCCGCGTTCGTGCTCGATCTTGACGATCTCCACGTCGATGATGTCACCGACCTTGAGCACGGTGCCGTTGGGGATCTGGCTCTTGTGCAGCAGGCCGTCCTGCTTGACGCCGATGTCCACGAACGCGCCGAAATCGATCACGTTGCGGACCGTGCCCTTAAGCTGCATGCCCGTGACCAAATCTTCGGCCTTGAGCACGTCCGAGCGCAGGATGGGCGCGGGCGTGTCGGAGCGCGGGTCGCGCCCAGGGCGGACGAGCTGTTCGAGGATGTCCTTCAACGTGGGGACGCCGCAGCCCAGTTCGGCGGCCAACGCCTCGGGCGAGGTTTCGGCGGTCAACGCTTCGAGGGCGGGGATGCGCTCATTTAACGGCGAGCGGGCCGACAGTCCAGCGCGTTCGAGGACGGCTTCGGCGATCTCGTAAGACTCGGGGTGAATGGCCGAAGCATCCAACGGGTTGGCCCCTTCCCGAATCCGCAAGAAGCCAGCGGCCTGCTCGAAGGCCTTGGGACCGAGACCCGTGACCTTCTTCAGCGCGGCGCGCGATTTGAACGGACCGTTCTCGTCGCGATAAGAGACGATGCTGGTTGCCAACTTGGGGCCGATACCCGCCACATGCGTAAGCAGCGCGGGGCTGGCGGTGTTGACGTCCACGCCGACGCGGTTGACCACGCTCTCGACCACGCCGTCGAGGGTGTGTGCCAAGGCGGTCTGGTCGACATCGTGCTGGTACATGCCGACGCCGATGGACTTGGGATCGATCTTGACCAACTCGGCCAGCGGGTCCTGCGCGCGACGCGCGATGGAGACCGCGCCGCGGATGGACACATCCAAATCGGGGAATTCTGCCCGAGCCAGCGCCGAGGCGGAATAGACCGAGGCGCCCGCTTCGTTGACGATCAGGTATTTTGTCGGTTGGGGCACAGCATGCTGTGCCCGTACAATTTCGGCGACCAGCTTCTCGGTCTCGCGTGAGGCGGTGCCGTTGCCGATAGTGATGAGTGTGACGTGGTGGCGGTTGATCATGTCCTGCAGGGTGTTGATCGAGCCCTTCCAGTCGTTCTTCGGCTCGTGCGGATAGATCGTGCCCGTGTCGACCAGCTTGCCCGTGGCGTCGACCACGGCCACCTTGCAACCCGTGCGAAAGCCAGGGTCGAGGCCGAGGACCACGTGTCCCGCCAGCGGCGGCTGACTGAGCAGCGCGCGCAGGTTGGTGGCGAAGACCTGGATGGCATGATTGTCGGCGCTTTCGCCCTTCTCGCGGCGGACGTCGCGTTCGATGGCGGGCAGCAGCAGGCGCGAAGCGGCATCCTGAATGGCTAGTTCGAGCTGCTCGGCGAACGGGCTGAGGATGTCCTCCTCGAACTCGGCCTGGATGGCATCCAGCCAGTCACGCTCGGGCACGTCCACGCGGACGCGCAGCACACCCTCCTTTTCGCCGCGCGTCAGCGCCAAAATCTGGTGCGGCTGGAGTCGGTCGACGCGGATGGAGAAATCGTAATAGCTTTCGTACACGCGCTTCTCGTCCACGGCGTCTTCGATCTTCTCGGCGCGGACCGTGGAAAACTTGAGCGCCTTCTCGCGGGTGGCAGCGCGGACGTTGGCATTGTCGCTGATGGATTCAGCCACGATGTCGCGCGCGCCCTGCAAGGCCTCTTCGACGGTCGTCACCTGCTCGTTGAGAAATTGAGCGGCCAGTTCCTCGGGCGAACCGAAATCCTGTTTGAGAATCAACTCGGCCAGCGGTTCGAGTCCCTTTTCGCGGGCGACCATCGCGCGCGTGCGGCGTTTTTTCTTGTAGGGCGCGTACAAATCTTCGAGCGCGGTCATGGTGACGGCGGCATTGATCGAGTCGCGCAATTCGTCGGTCAGCTTGCCCTGCTCCTCAATGGAGGCCAGGATAGAGGCGCGGCGTTCGTCCAGCGCGCGCAGGCGGACGAGTTCATCGGCGATGATGCGGATCTGCTCATCGTCAAGCGAGCCTGTCATTTCCTTGCGATAACGGGCGATGAACGGGACGGTGTTGCCTTCGTCCAGCAGCTTGATGACCGCCTCGACCTGCGACGGTTTGACATGGAGTTGGGATGCGATTTGTTCAGCGTGAGTCATAGAGTGGGGATTTTATCATGAGGAAAGAACTAAGGAGAAAAATCTTGGTAATAAGATCGCCGCCATGTTATCCCCTGCTCGACTGGCCGCTTGCTTCTATGCAAGTAAACGTTCTTTGCTTATAGGTGGTCTCGATACGGCAGAAGAACGCCGCCTACTCGACCACCGACATATTTTCAAGCAAACTATTAGATCTCTGTCTTTTCTCGAAAGTGCGCCATTCCATTCTCGATAAACACAGCGCTTTCTTTCGCTCCAGCGTTCTTGTCAATTTGAGGAATCCAAAGGCACTGTTGCTTGGGATCACTTTGGAGCTCGATCTTTCCTTGGTCAAGCAGAAATCTTTGTAGTTCCAGGTGAACATCAGACCAATCGATCTCGTGTCCCAAGTAAAATGCATGTTGATCAAGTACGCAGTTAATCAAGCGTCTCAAAGTAACTTCACTTGTCGGTTCAATTGAAAAGAAACAATTATCGTGGACATGAACTCGGATTGCCAGTTGATTATCAACTTCAGTCGAGGAATTTCCGACCATAAATTGCGCAAACATCGTTTCTGGCATAATGTATTCAGCAGATAAGGTTTCTCCATACAAGTTTCTTTCTGACAAACCAAGGCGATATTCTATTTTCTCGCAGGAATTACCTGCCATCTTTTCAAATCCAACCAGTAATAAATTGTCATTGAAATCGCCATAGACTTTGGAAAACCAAATTCGGTTCATCTTTTCCAAAGCGGGAGCAATAACTTGTAACGAAACACCAGCACCGGTTAAAGTTGTGCCTACATAACGAAGTTCCGTCAATCGCTTATTCGACCACCAGTCGTTTAAATGTGGATTGATCATTTGTTGGTTTCGTCTAACTTGGAAATATCTTCTCGAACACCTCGGGGCAATACTTCTGCACCATGTCAGACGAAAGGCCGTTCTCCTTGCAGATCTCGGCGTACAGGTCCACGCTAGGGCGGCGGATGCGCTTCTGCGTTTCGAGGTCCAGCCCCCACAGGCCGAAGCGCTGAGTCCAGCCGCGTTCCCACTCGAAGTTGTCCACCAGCGACCAGTGGAAGTAGCCCTTGATCGGCCAGTTGAAATTGACCGAGCGCCACAGTTGATGGATGTGCTGCGCGATATAGCGCGGACGCATTTTATCCTCGGCGTCTTCCACACCATTCTCGGTGACAAGGATCGGCAGGTCGGGATAGGTCCGCACGGCCCACTTGAGCGAGTCGTACAGTCCCTCGGGGATATTGGCAATGAATTTGGTGGCGCTGAAGTCCGAGTCCGCGGGGAAATCCGAATGGGTGAAGAGTTCCTTGGGCTTGCCGAGGTGGAAGGAGATGGTGTCCACCGAGTAGTAGTTGATGCCCAGGTAATCCTGCGTGCCGCGTGCCTCGGGGATGTTCACGCTGCCCACGGGCGACTTCATCACACCCGTGCTGATGCCCGACGGGAAGGCCATGTTCACGCCCTCGTAGCGCAGGTTACGCATCAGGCGGTCCAGCGGTGACCAGCCTGCCTTGGGCACCATCGGGCGGAAGTGCAACGCGTACCCCACCCGCGCCTCAGGCTGGATCTGATGAATGGTCCGATATGCGACGGCATGCGCGCACAGCATATTGGCAATGACGTTCACCGCGCGCTTGAGGTCGGTCGCGCCGGGCGGGAAGGTGCCGTTGGCGTATCCGCTCAACGCGTACACGTTCGGTTCGTTGATCGTACACCACAGCGTGACGTATTCCTTGAGCGCGTCCACGGTCTTGCGCACGAACTTCTCGAACAGCGCGACGACTTCAGGGTTTTCCCAACCACCTTTTTCAGCCAGCCACAATGGATCGCTGAAATGATGCAGCGTCACCATCGCAGTCATGTTGCGCTCACGTAGTCCGCGCAGCATCGTGCGGTATTTTTCGAGCGCTTCCTCGTCCCAGCGGTCGGGCGTGGGCTGGATACGGCTCCACTCCACCGAGAAACGATGCGCGTTCTGGCCCGTCTCGGCGGCGCGGTCGAAGTCCTCGCGCCAGCGTCCACCCCACCAATCGGCGGCCAGGCCCGAGATCCCGTTGGTATGCCCCGCCTGTTCCCATTGCCACCATTGGTTGTTGGTGTTGTTGCCTTCCACTTGATGCGCTGCGGTCGCGGTTCCCCACAAAAATCCGCGCGGGAAATGATAGGTTGCCTGAGGCATGGGATTCTCCGTTTGGGCGGACGGCGTCCGCCCCTACTTGCGATTTAGATATGCGAGATACAACGCCACCGAGCCTGCCACCGCCGCGTTGAGCGATTCGATCTGACCGCGCATGGGCAGCTTGAGCACGATGTCACATTTGGATTTGACCAGCGGGCGGATGCCTTCGCCCTCCGAGCCGACCACCAGCCCGAGCGCGCCACGCAGGTGACGCGAATTGGACTCCACCTCCGCCCCAGCCTGATCCAGGCCCACGACCCAGACCTCGGCATCCTTGAGCGCGTCGATGACCTGCGACAGGTTGGCGCGCGCGATGAGCAGATGCTCGCTGGCCCCCGACGAAGCGTTGACCACGGCGGGCGTGACCTCCACACTGTGCGCCAGCGGCAGCACGATGCCATGCACACCGACGGCTTCCGCAGTGCGTAGCAGCGTGCCAAAGTTCTGCGGGTCGTTGAGCGAGTCGAGCAGCAGGACGAAGGGCGGCTCGTCCTTCTGGCGCGCCAGGTCGAGGATGTCAAGCACGTCGCTATACGGGTAGGCGCCGACTTCCAGCGCCACGCCCTGATGGTTCGGGTGAATCTTGTCGAGGCGGGCGCGCGGGGCTTTTTCCATTTTGAGCTTGCGGCGGCGGGCCATCTCCACGATTTCGCTCAGACGGCCTTTTTCCTGCGCGCCCTCGGCCAACAGCAAGGTGAAAGCCTGCCTGCGGTCGGTGCGCAGTGCTTCGTAGACAGCATTACGGGAATAGATGAATTCGTGAGCCATGCGATGATTTTACTTGATGTATGGCTGGTTCACTTCGGTCAATTTAGCCTTGACCTCGGCCAGCATCTCGGCCGCCACATCCTTTTGCGTCTCGACCAGGTCATGCAACTCTTCGGGGTCGGCTTCAAGGTCGTACAGTTCGACGCGGTCCGCGCCGAGGCGCTGATAGCCGAAGAAGTACATCAACTTGTATTTACCCTTGACCAGCGAAACCGTAGCTTGCTGGATGGGCGCATCCTGTTGGGTGCCGCGCGTCTGGACGGCGTACACGCTTCGCTCGGGGCTGGGATCGGCAAAGGGCGGCAGGACCAGGCCCTCGGTCCAGGCGGCGGGATTCTGTCCGCTGAGGTGTAGCAGCGTGGGCAGGATATCCGCGGCGCTGGTGGGAGTGTGAACATCCAGCCGCTCAGTCCGCCCCGGCTCGAAGATCATCATCGGCACGTGGACGACCGGCTCGTACAACACAGCAGTGGAATGACCGACGATGCCGCGCTCGAACATCTCACCGTGATCGGAGGTCAGCACCACCCAGGTGTTTTCGAGCAGGCCCATCGATTCGAGATTGTCGAAGAAGCGGCCAAACTCCCGATCCACGTACAGGACGAACTCGTCATAGTAGCGGCGATTCTCAAGCGCGGAGAGGTGTTCGCCGTCGGTGTCCGAATCGGAGGAACGGTCGAGGCGGAAGGCGTCCGCAGGCTTCTCGACAGGCTTGTAGTTGTCGTTCGCAAAACGGCCGAAGAATTCGAGCGGCGGGCGGTAGGGGTAATGCGGCGGAAGGAAATGGAGATAGCCGAAGAACGGCTGGGCGATCTTCTTCATCCGCGCGCCGAGCGCATCGACGGCCTGCTCCAACAGGAAATAGTTGTCGCCGTTGACCCCGGGCATGCCGCGCGGATATTCCTGTTTCAGGCTTTTCAATCGGCTGAGTTGCAGGTATTCGTACAGGCGCGAGAGGAAGAGCGAATAAGCGTATCCACCGTCGCCCTTCTTGATGGTACGCACCCAGGCCACGGAGGAGGCATCATCGTCATTCTGGAACAGCTTGCTGATGGTTTTGTCGCTGGTCAGGTACAGGTCCTCGCGCGGAACGAGGTCTTCGATGTCGGCCTCGAACTGCTTGAGCAGGGTATTGGCTACGTTGTTGTGGGTGTAGGCGATGCGATGGAATCCCTCGAAGGCGCGGAAGATGTTGCGCTCGGCGAAGGAGGCGGCCACCTTGGAGTTGAGGGTGAAGGCGCGATGCGTCCACGGCAGGGCCCCCGTCAGCAGGGAGGCGGTACCCGGTGTGGTGAAGTTTCCGCCCGAATGGTGATTGTGATACACGATGGCCCGTTCGGCCAGGCGCGAAAGATTGGGCATGGTCTCGCGCGGATAGCCGTAGATCGGGACGTTATGGGCCGACCAGGCGTCGAAGACGACCACCAACACATTCTGTTTTCCCGTCTGGAAGAGGGTCGGCGCACCAAGCGACTCGGTCATGCGCGAGGCGGCATAACCGAGCGGCAGGGAGCCCGCCAGTTTGAGAAAATCACGGCGATTGAAGGGAGAAGTCATCTTCGTCCCTACGCCAGATTACGGACAATGACGATGATCAGTCCGACCACATCAAAGAAGAGGTACAGTCCACTCAACAGGGACAGGCGCTCGACCAGGCTGTTGACGGACTTCAGGAACTTCTCCGAGTGCAGGGCAAACCAGGCGGGCAGGGCCAGCGTGGGTGTGACGAGGATCAGCGCCAGCACATACAGGATGCGCACGGGATGTCCGATCTGGACCATCAGAGAGATGAACCAGCCTGGGATCTGGACCTCAGTCAGGAAGTACAACTGACTGAACATGGCCCAGATCGAGAGGATCAGGTAGAGCACCGACAATAAGGCGATGCGCGTCTCGCGAGTCCACCGGGGTGGGACCAGGAATCCAAGCAGGGTCAGGATGAGAAAAAGGAGCAGGCTTTCGAGAAAAGCGAAGACCATCGCGTAGGAAGCCACACCCAGGGCGTCCCAGAAGTTGGTGCGCTCGGTCATCCATTGGATGTCGCGGAAGACCAGGATGAGAGTCCAGAAGTGCAGGGGGAAGGCACACATCAAGAACAGGGACCACAATCCCTGTTTGGAGTAGCGCTGAGTAAAGAAGTTGGTCAAGTCGTTTCGTCCTTTGGATTCGTGCGGCGATTATACAACCAGTAGAAGTTATTTTTCTCGTGCTCGTCCGTGACTTCGCTCAGGACGAAGACTCCACACGTTGATTGACCTCGGCCAGTTTAGCCTTGAGTTCATCCAGCAATTGCTTCGTCAACTCGGGCTGGGAGGCGGAGAGGTCGGTCAACTCTTCGGAATCAGCTTCGAGGTCGTAGAGTTCGACGCGCTCGGCGCCCTTCAGTTCGGGATAACCGAAGAAGTACATCAACTTGTAGCGACCTTTGACCTGGGAGAGGGTCCCCTCTTTGATCGGGGTCCGCAGCCCGGTGTGGCGCGAGTCGACGGCGTACACGGCCCGCTCGAGGGTAGAGTCGACAAAGGGTGGCAGGACCTGGCCCTCGGTCCACGGCGCGGAGGGTTGGTCCGTGACATGCAACAGGGTCGGCAACAGGTCGGCGGCGCTGGTCGGGGTGTGGATGTCCAGCCGTTGGGTGCGGCCCGGCTCGAAGATCATCAGCGGCACATGGATGACGGGTTCGTACAGCACGGGCGTGGCGTGGCCGACGATGCCGCGCTCGAACATCTCACCGTGGTCGGAGGTCAGCACCAGCCAGGTGTCCTTGAGGATGCCCGAGGCGTCGAGCATGTCGAACAGGCGGCCAAACTCGCGGTCGGCGTAGAGGATGAACTCGTCGTAGTGACGGCGGTCGTCAAGCATCGACTCGCCGGTCACGTTCGTCTGCATCGGGTCGGATGAGGGGTTGTTGCCGCTGAACATGTCCACGGGTTTCTCGGACGTCGTAAAGCCGTCGCCTTTGAAGAAGCCGTTGAAATCGCGGTGAGTGTGATACGGGTGATGCGGTGGCAGGAAGTGAAAGTAGCCGAGGAAGGGCGACGCGGCCTGCTCGGTACGCGCCTCCAGCCCGTCGATGGCCTGTTCGAGAATGAAAAAGTTGTCGCCGTTGACCACGGGCATGCCGCGCGGGAAGAGTTGCTGCACCTCGGCCAGATCGCGCGCGTGAAGCATCTCGTACAGGCGCGAGAGAAACAGCGAGTAGGCGTAACCCTGGTCACCCTTCTTCATGATACGCACCCAACTGACGGCAGCAATGTCCTCGTCGCCGCCGAACAGGTCGGTCAGGTAGGCGTCGCTGGTCAGGTAATACTCGGGGCGGGGAATCCACTCGTCGAGGTCGGCGCTGAATTGCTTGAGGAAAATGTCCGCCACGGAGTTGTGGGTGTAGGCCATGCGATGATGACCGGGGAAGGCGTGAAAGATATTTTTCTGCGCGAAGGAGGACTCGACCCTGGCATTCAACTCGAAGGCGCGATGCGACCAGGGTAGCGTGCCTGTCAGCAGCGACGCGGTACCTGGCGTGGTGAAATTTCCGCCTGCATGATGATTATGATAGACGATGGCCCGTTCCGCGAGGCGCGCCAGATTGGGCGTGGTCTCACGCGGATAGCCGTAGAGCGAGACGTTGCATGCCGACCAGGCATCGAAGACCACGATCAGCACGTTCTTCTTCTCGCCATTGAGCGACTTTGACATACGCGCGGTAAGATACCCGAGCGGCAGGGCGCTGGCCAGTTTGAGGAAGTCGCGGCGGGTGAAGGGGGTGGACATATGATCGGGAAGACTTTGCAAGGATAACGCGCAAGGCTGAATTGTACATGAAAAAAGAGAGGTGAACCTGACAGGCCCACCTCTCTTTTTGATCTCAATCTACACACATTCCATCATCAGCTCGGTTGCGGAATATCGCCTTACGGCTTAATTCCGATACGTGACCATCACGTGTCACTTTGACATCAACGGCGTACGTATTTCGCGGCCCGCAACCGAAGATTTCCCTGTAGAAAACATGAACAAGATATCCGTCCCCTTTTTCAAGCACATATGTGTCCTCTATCGTTCTGATGTAATATACATATTCTAGGTTGTATTCCAATCCGTAATACGCATCTACATTCATAAACGCCAGCGTAAAAGCCAGCGCTTCCTCTGGCGAAGTAATAGGAGCAAAAACTTTACGGAATTCATCCTCACTTTTGATAAGGACAAACTCTCCATCTATATAGGCTACATATCTGATAGGTGCTCCCAGCATTCCTCCTGTTACATAGAAATAATCCATCTCCTTATTCCCATAATCAAGACTGGAACGATCGACAAAACAAATAAATATGGGATAAGCCGGGCTGACCCCGTTTTGGATTTCCGGGATTTCTCTTGTTGTTCTGCAGTTTAATTTTTTTCGAACTTCTTCACTGACACACGCCCTTTGTCCATTTTCGTCCTGCCAGCAATTTTCTTTCTCAACGTCTGGTGAATACGCTGGCGAACTGGTCATCCCTTCTGGTTGTGGATGATGGATAAAGGTTACAGGGCGGACCAGCAGAAAAAGAAAAGCAAACGCAACGACTGCCAGTAAGATCAACTTATTCCTCGTCATAATCGCCTCCTAAAGAGTGAATTGATTAAAAAGGAGTTGACTCTGCGCCAACTCCTTTTATTGACTAGAACAGTTCTTTATTCACCTTCACCCACTCAAACAACCGCTCGATGCCTTCTTCCAGACCGACCTGCGGCTTCCAGCCCAGGTCGCGTTGGGCCTTGCGATAGTCGGCATAGAAGACGCGCTGATCGCCAGGCCGCCAGTCACCGCGGGCTACCTCGATCTTTTTCCCGAGCAAACGTTCGAGCATCGGCTCGAACTCAGTCCACACGGCAAGCATGTTCTCTGCACCGCCACCTACGTTATAAACCTGTCCTCTTGCAGTCTCAATGTTTTGAATTGCCAGATCATAGGCATTTGCCAGGTCATCGACGAAAAGCATATCACGCACCTGCTTACCATCGCCATAAATCGTGATTGGGCGTCCCATCACCGCGGCGATGATGAACCAGGCCAGCCAACCCTGATCCTCGATGCCGAACTGACGCGGGCCATAAATGGCTGATTGACGGAAGACCACCGTCGGCAGGTCGTAGATGCGGAAGTAGTCACGCACGTATTGGTCGCCCGTGCCCTTCGAGCAGCCGTAGGGTGAGTGGAAGTCGAGCGGTTGGTCCTCGGCGGCGCCATAGGTCAGGTCTTTGTAGTGCCAGCGCGTGGCATCCTCGACGATCTCGACATCGTCCATGCCGCCATAGACCTTGTTGGTCGAAGCATACAGGAAGATGGGCTTGCGCCCCGAAGCGCGCGCCGCTTCGAGGGTATTGAACGTCCCCAGGGCGTTGATCTCGAAGTCCTCGCGCGGATTCACGACCGAGGTGGTCACTGCCACCTGTCCCGCGAGGTGGACAATCACATCCGCCCCTCGGGCTGCTTCCGTGATGGCAGCCGAGTCGCGCACATCGCCGACAATCATACGGAAGGCATCTGCGCCGTGAGTTTGCTTCAACCACTCCAGATTGCGCGGCGCACCCCCACGGCTGAGATTGTCGAAGACCGTGACCTTCTCTCCACGCGACACCAACCGATGCACATAATTCGATCCGATGAAACCCGCGCCCCCCGTAACCAGATAATTCTTTGTCATGGATTATTCCTTTTTATTCCTCAACATCATCAGGTCGTGATAGATCTGCGGGAGACTTTGTCCCTCGCGGATCAAACCCAGGCCGCCGACTCCAATGCTGTTGAGGTAATTGTAGACACGCGCCGTCAACGCCACCGCCAGCGAGGTGGACTGGTCACCCGTGAGCAGAGTCAGCGCGGCGCTGATTGCACCTTCAAAGGTCCCCACACCGCCTGGCAGGGCGGGGATCGCTCCCCCGAATGCCGCCGCGCCGAGGATAAACAGAGTCCACACGGGCTGGGCCTGCGGGAAGAAGGCCAGCGTGATCAGATAATACGATACCAGCGCCACAGCCCAATTGAGCGTCATCCAGAACAGGAAACGCAGGAACAGCCAGCCATCAGTCAGCACGCCCAGACCTGCGAAAAACGATTCGAGGAAGCTGCCGCCATATTTTTGAATGACGGGCCAACGCTGGCTTAACTTATGGAAGAGGTCCAGCGCCCACTGATTGTTGCGCGCCAACACGTACATCATGATCAGACCGAAGAGAACCACAATACCCACAATGTACCCGATGCGCTCGGAGCCTTCCGAACCGACCACGTAAGGCAGGGCAGCCAGCAAAAATCCCGCCGAAAAGGCTAAGTCCACAGTGCGCTCGATGGCAATGGTGGGCAGAATTTCGCCGAACTGCATCCCCGATTTACGGCTGAGCAGGAAGGCTCGCCCCAACTCACCCAGGCGGAAAGGCAGGAAGTTATTCAGCAGATAACCTTCACCCGCCGCAAAAAGCACGTCCACATAGCGGGGCTTATCGCGCAGCAGGATTCGCCAAACCCTGGCACGAATCGCCAGCCACACGAAGGATAGGATGGCGGAACCGCCCAGGATGGCGTAGTTCGCGTTGCGCAACGCCTTGGCCAGAGCGTTAAAGTCAACGAAATAGAGCATCACTGCGATCAGCGCCAGGCCAACCAGCGTGCCGGGCAGCCAACTGGATATTTTGTTCGATGGTTTTGAAGTGGTCATTTGGTAAAAAGCCTTGGCTTGTAATGTTCAACTACATAGCGATGAATTGCCAAACGTTCCTCGGTCCGTATGTCTTTTTTGAAATCCAGGGAGTTATCCTCACAAATGAAAAGGTCATTTAAATCGTCAAACTGACCGACAAACCATTTCAATTTTGGAAACCAGGGCGGACGATTATGAAATGTAATCTTTTTGCCTCTTGGAATAAACAACTCACTGGCAAGCCAACCAAGAATTTCAATGGACAGTAAACGGAGTATGTCTCGTCCCAATTCCTGATACGCTTCCGCAAGCGATGGAGAAACCACGTCCGTTTCAAAGAATGTCACAATGGCTTCAATACTCTTGCGCATTCGTTGCTCCTGCCAGAAGAGCAGACTTAATAAGAGGGCGAGATGACCCCGCCCCTGCACATTATTCTTCGTCCAGTTTGAGGACGGCCATGAAAGCGTCTTGTGGAATCTCCACGTTACCAACCATCTTGAGACGTTTTTTACCGCGTTTTTGTTTCTCAAGCAATTTCTTCTTGCGGGTGATGTCGCCGCCGTAACACTTGGCCAGCACGTCCTTGCGCGTGGCCTTGACGTTGGCGCGGCTGATGATGCGTCCACCCGAGGAGGCCTGGATGGCGACATCGAACAATTGTCGCGGAATCAATTCCTTCAATTTGGTAATCAGGCGCTGACCCTTGTGGTAGGCATCCTTTTCGTGGACGATGGCCGCCAGGGCGTCGACCGGGTCGCCGTTGACGAGAATCTCCAATTTCTGGAGCTTGTCCGCGCGGTATTCGAGGAACTGGTAATCGAGTGAGGCATAGCCCTTGGTGCGCGACTTCAACTGATCGAAGAAGTCCACGATGATCTCGGACAGCGGAATCTCGAAATCGAGCTGGACGCGGTGCGGGGCGGGATATTCCTGTTTTTTGAAGATGCCGCGCCGCTTGGTGACCAGATCCATGATCGGGCCGTAGTAATCGGTGGGCGTGATGATCTCGATGTTCATCCACGGCTCGCGGATTTCGAGAATGGTGCTCGGGTCGGGCAGTTCGGCGGGCGAGTCAACCGTGATGACTTCACCATCCAGTTGGGCCACTTCGTATTCCACCGAGGGCGCGGTGAAGAGCACGTCCAGCAGGTACTCGCGCTCGATACGCTCCTGGATGATCTCCATGTGGAAGAGTCCCAGGAAGCCCGCGCGGAAGCCGAATCCCAGTGCCTGCGACGTCTCAGGCTGGAAGGTGAGCGAGGCATCGTTAAGTTGCAGCTTTTCGAGCGACTCGCGCAGGTCGGTGTAATCGTCCGCTTCGACGGGATAAATACCCGCGAAGACCATCGGCTTGGGATGGCGGTAGCCAGGCAGCGGCTCGGCGGCGGGATCGGCAGCGCGGGTGATGGTGTCGCCCACGCGGCATTCGTGCACGGTCTTGAAGCCCGTGGCGATGTAACCGACCTCGCCCGACCCCAAACTCTGGACGGGCTTCATACCCGGCGCGAAGATACCGATCTCCACGGGGCGCATATCGACCTGGGTGGCGAACATGCGCAGCACGTCCGTGGACTTGAGTGAGCCTTCGATCACGCGTACATAGGCGATGACGCCTTTATAGGAATCATAATGCGAGTCAAAAATCAACGCGCGCAGGGGGACGCTGTCCGCATCCCTGGGCGGCGGCACGCGCTGGACGATGGCCTCCAGCACCTGGTCCACGTTCAGGCCATCCTTGGCCGAGATGCGGATGACGCTCTCGGCGGGCACACCAATCAGGCTGGAGATGTCTTCAGCCACTTCATCAGGACGGGCCGAGGGCAGGTCGATCTTATTGATCACAGGGACAATTTCGAGGTCCGCTTCGAGGGCCTGGTAAAGATTGGCCAGCGTCTGGGCCTCGATGCCCTGAGTGGCATCCACCACCAGCACGGCGCCCTCGCAGGCCTTGAGCGCACGGCTGACCTCGTAGCCGAAGTCGACGTGTCCTGGCGTATCGATCAGGTTGATCTCGTATTTGTTCGAGTCTTTGGCAGTGTAATACATGCGCACCGCCGAGGCCTTGATGGTGACGCCCTTTTCGCGTTCAAGATCCATCGAGTCGAGCACCTGCGCGGACATATCCCGCTCGGAGATGGTGCCCGTCAGCTGCAGGAGGCGGTCGGCGAGCGTGGATTTGCCGTGGTCCACGTGCGCGATAATACAAAAGTTACGGATATGGTCTGTCATACTGCTTTCTTGGCAAAATAATTTGGTCGTTTCGCAAAATACCGTACAAGCGCCGAAAGTATAACCGATTCTCCCCCGGGGAATGAAGTTTTTTGACCCGGGCGACATCCAATCTATTAGAATGACCGTCATGGACAGCTATTGGCTCGAAAGATGTCAGGCCGGGGATGAGCACGCCATCGAAAAGCTGGTATACACCCATCAAAAGGACGTGTACCGGCTGGCGCTCTCGATTCTGGACGACCCCGACGAGGCAGAGGACGGCACCCAGGAAACCTTCCTGGCTGCCCTGCGTGCCCTCGATTCATTCCGTGGGGATTCGTCCTTCAAAACCTGGCTGTTCAGCATCGCAATCAATGTGTGCCGCTCCCGGCTGAGGCGCAGGAGTGCCCGCGAACAACTATCAAGGCTTTTGCAGGGTCTGTTCCATCCAAACGAGGAGGAGGGCCACCCGGAAAGGATGTCGCTGCAAAGCGCAGCCGACGCCGAACTCTGGAACGCCGTCCGCGCGCTCAACGAAAAGCACCGCATCCCGGTCGTGCTGCGTTACTATCACGACCTGCCAATCGCTGACATCGCCGCCATCCTTAAGGTCCCGCCCGGGACGATCCACTCCCGTTTGAACCATGCGCGCGGACAATTGCGCAGTCTGCTGAAGGAGGAGCCAAGATGAGTGGGATCATTCATGAACAAGCCAGGCGGTATATGCGTGCCGAAATGGATGGATTGCTCCACAAAGATCAACTCGCCTTGCTCGATGCACATCTACGCGAGTGTGCAACCTGCCGCGCAGAAGCGGAAGAATGGCACATCTTTGAAACGCGTCTCAAGAACAACCTGCGGGCTGGATTGAATGTCTACGACGGTCCTTCTGATCGTGTGTTGAAAAACATTCGCTCGAAAACACGGAGGATCATCATTATGAAAAAGATCAACACAGGGGTAGGAATTCTCGGCGGGCTGGTGGCGTTGCTAATTCTGGGCCTGCTATTGAATCAGCTGCTGACCCGAAGCCGGGTCCCAGCAGAGAACATGCTCAGCCCTACAGCCCAGCCGCAACAAATCCCCGAAATCGGCACAGGCATCTCAAATGGCGAATGGATCGCGTTCGTAGGCGGGACCTCGACCCCTGTAACAGGTTCGGATATCCCGTCCATCACTCAGGATATCTACATGGTCCACCCGGACGGCAGCGGCCTGGTCAACCTGACCCAGAACCAGGAACCTACGGGCTATCGGTATGGTTCCCTTCAATGGTCGCCTGATGGAAAACATCTTCTTTATGTGCAGAACAGGGGGGATGGAACAATAGACATCCGCCGTATCACCTTATACGGCGGCGGAGAGGTTTCCGGGAAACCGGTCACTGACCCGGACAATCAGGGCTATGCCTGGTCATCCAACAGCACCCAGGTCGCCTTTGCTGACGCCGGTAGCGGGAACTATGACATCTACACGGTCTATGCAGATGGGCGCAACGACCCACGCCTGACCCAGGTGACGGATGATCCCGGCGAAGATGTCGGATTCGTCTGGTCTCCGGATGGCCACCGGCTCGCGTACCAGAACCGGCAGGGGAGCAGCCTCTCCATCCGCGTGATGGATGCCGACGGGTCGAACCAGGTCGAAGTCGCTCGTGGGACAGGGAAAATGAGATTGCGCTGGTCGCGGGATGGGAAATCCATCTATGCTTTGGCACAGACCGGGAACGACCGCCTGGAGTGCGAGACTTGCACTGCCAAACCGTCCATCTATCGCATCGAACTCGACGGGTCATTCGTTCGGCAGATCGCCCCCCAGGACGATGTCCAGGTCATCTGGAGGTATTTGTATGAAGAATCTCCCGGCCGGGTCTATTTCATGCGCAACACCACATCTGCCGATTCTCTCAAGATCTGGGGAAGTTGGCTATATGCGGACGACAGCCAGGTCCGCGAAATCGGCCCAATGGATTCACAGCAAATTTGCAAGACCACTGAGGGTAATGCCCTGAGCGAGTTCATCTCCCCAAATGAACGGTTTTCCCTCATCCTGAATTTCTGCGCCGGTGGCTTCGACTTGTATCTGGCCGAGCGGAGCCAGCCCATGCAAAAGAATCTTATCCATCTATTGCGACTTCCACTCTCGACCATCGGGCAGGGCGCCGACGGCGACTGGCTCCCCATCGTCTGGGCCCCAGATGGGCGTTCGGTCCTGTATGCAAGCGAGGAAAATTCCTCGATCTATACCTTGAACTTGGAAGAGGTCATGCAGGGACGGGTGACTGAGCCGACCCTGCTCCTCAACACAGGTGAGATGAATTTCATCAGCGAAATCACGTGGCAGCCCAAACCCTAACAATTGGGAAATAGGATTTAATCATGGGGTACGGTGAGACGAAGCTTCGTCCCACCGTACCCCGGCTTCACGCCGATTTTTATTCATCCCCGAAACAGGATATTCCTCCATTGCCGAATCGGAAGGCTGCCCATACAATCAGCCCGATGACACACGAACGCGACCGCAAGAGCCTGCTGGCTGTCAATTTGGGACTGGTGGTCAACATCGTCCTCTCCGCTGTCAAGACCACAGTCGGGATCCTGAGTCACAGTCCCGCCCTGCTGGCCGAGGGTATCAACTCGACCTCGGACGTGGCCTATTACGTGGTGGCCAGCATCTTCGTGCGCCTGGCCAACAAACCCGCCGACGACGAGCATCCCTACGGGCATCGCCAGTTGGAAAGCATTGCCTCGCTGGTGGTGGGCGCCTTCGTGGTTGCCACGGCCGTGGCCGTCTTCTGGGATGCCGTGGACAAGATCTGGGACTTGGCCGATGGGGAACTCACCACGCTGGGATCGCATCCTTTTGCCTTGTGGGTGGCGCTCGCCACGGTGGTAATCAAGATCGGGATGTTCACCTACGTCCGCCGCCTGGGGCGCGAGACCCGCAACCCCGTGGTCGACGCCCTGGCCTACGACCACCGCAATGACATCTTCTCCGCCTCGGCCGCCTCCGTGGGAATCTTCCTCGGTCAGCGCGGATTCCCGTGGGTGGACCCGCTGGCGGGCGCACTGGTGGCCCTGTTGATTCTGCGCACGGGCATCTACATCCTGCGCGAATCCTCGGTCGAGTTGATGGACGCCGTGCCCAGCATGGAACTGGCCGAGCAGATTGTGGAACGGATCAAGGGCATCCCTGGCGTGGAGCAATTGGAGGAGGTGCAGGCCCATCGCTTCGGCCCGCACATCGTGGTCAACCTGACCATCGGCATCGACGGCTCGCTGACCGTCCGCTCGGGCGATGCCATCGCCACGCAGGTCGAGACCCTACTATGCCAGTCGATTCCAAACCTGCGGCGCGTCCACGTCCACTACCATCCCGCCGACACCGCCCACCACGACATGACCCTCGACCAGATCCTGGCCGAAGGCCGCCGCCACGTCTGGCACGGGGATACGCAATATTACGATTAATAAAATTTCGGTTCTCCCGTTTCTGGCGAGAGATATCCACAGAAGACGCAGATTTCGCTGATTTTGGGGCAATTTCTATGCAACCTGTGAAATGTACAGATTGTCTTTGCTTTTTCTCGTTAAGTACAGAGAGCCAAAATTTCATTTTTTAAGCTACCCGTCGTTTTTTTGAGGTGAACATGCGTGCTATAATCTCCTCTGCAAGGAAGCAAAATGCCCCAATCTGTTGGCGCAGGCTGGGGCATATGCAAAGGTAAGAAAACGTATATACCTTTACGGGAAAGGTGATTATACTCTCGTTTTCTTCTCCTTGCGAAGGAGGTGAGAGTCTGAT
Organism: uncultured Anaerolineales bacterium; assembly: GCA_937928015.1. Lineage (GTDB taxonomy): Bacteria > Chloroflexota > Anaerolineae > Anaerolineales > Villigracilaceae > JACPVF01. The sequence goes on from CALFXA010000175.1 coordinate 23,821, forward strand.
GGCACGAAAATCTCAAGTTCAAAGACCTGGTCAGATTGCTCCTACATCGGGGCAATATAAGGTTGTAGGGCCGAAAGGTGGAACAACGGGAACAGAAGTTACTGTTGTAAAGGGGAAACCTCTTCCCCCAACGCCAAAATCTGGTCAAGGCTTTGTGTTGGTTGATAAAACCAAGCACAAAGGCGGTTAAACTTACCGCATAAACAAAGGGCACCTCTTATCCCGTTTAGAGGTGCCCTTCTTTTTATCTCCTATTTCTTTTACAACTTCTCCAACTCGTCGACCTGTTCCTTGATGACGTCGAAGCCGCCCTGCCAGAAGGCCGCCGAGCGGATGTCGATGCCTGCCTCGGCCAGAATTCTCGCAGGCGCTTCCGATCCGCCTGCCGCCAAAATCTTGCGATATTTCGGCTTGAAGGAGTCACCTTCCGCCTTGAACTGCTTGTAGAGCGAGAGCACCAGCAGCTTGCCAAAGGCGTACGCGTAAACGTAGAACGGCGTGTGATAGAAGTGCGGGATGGCAACCCATTCCCATTTGAAGTCATCGCTCAGGTCGAGCGAATCGCCAAACTGCTCCTTGAGGTTCTCCAGGTACATGGCCGAGACCTCGTCCACGCTGGCGTTCTTCATGATCATGTCGTGCGCTTTGCGCTCGAACATGGCGAAGAAAGCCTGACGCCCGATGGTGGCATAGGAGTCGTCCACCTGGCGGAAGAGGATGTCGCGGCGCACGTCCTCGTCGGTCTCGACCGCCAGCATCTTGTCTACCAGCATCATCTCGCCGAAGGTGGAGGCGGTCTCCGCCAGCGGCAGGGACGAGTGGAAGGTGAAGGTGCTGTGATGCGAGGCCAGCATGGCGTGGATGGCATGCCCCAGCTCGTGGGCCAACGTGGCCACCTCACGCGCGCTGCCCTGATAGTTGACCAGCACATAGGGCGTGGTCTCGGGTAGCACTCCCCAACAGAACGCGCCGCCGCGTTTGCCTTTGCGAATCTCGCTGTCGAGGTGATTCTCGTCGAACACGCGCTGGGCCAACGCACCGAACTCGGGGCTGAAGGCGTTGAACGAGTCGAGCACCATGTCCGCGGCCTGCTCGTAGGAATATTGTTTGTCGGAACCCGCCACGGGGGCATAAATGTCGTAGCGTCGAATCTTCTTCACACCAAGCTGTTTGGCTTTCAGCTTGAAGAAACGCTGGAAGACGGGGGCGTTCTTTCGCGCCACATCCAACAGCGCGTCCACCGCCTCGTCGGGGATGTCGTTCATCAGGTTGCGAGCCGAGATGGGCGTCTTGAACTTGCGCAGGCTGACGTTCTCGTTATGCCAGTCGCGGACGCGAGTCTGGTACATCTGGCCGAGGATCGGGCCGTCGTTACCATACACGCGGTACAACTCCTGGTAAGCCTTGGCACGCTCCTTCGGGTCGGTGCTGTAATAACGGCTCATCAACTGGGCGCGGGTCAGTTCCTGGGTCTTGCCGTCCACCTTGAACTTGAAAGCATAGCGGTTGGTGATCGAGTCATACAGGGTGACCAGCGCGTTCGCGCCCGTCACATCCTTGATGTTGACCACCTTCTCCTCGGCTTCGCTCAACGTGTGCGGCTTGAAGTGACGCATCTCTTCGAGGAAATACCGATAATCGCCCGAGGCATCCATCAGGCGCTGGGCGTTGGCGTCGTCCACTTCCTTCCACCACAGGCTAAAAAACAGCACACGGTTCTGGATGTCCGCTTCGAACTGCTGGACGCGACTCTGCAGGGACTGCGCGGTCTGGTCCTGGGTGTCGGCGGCAAAGGACAGGCCCGAAAAGGCGTCCAGGTTGTGGATGATGCGGGTGGTGTCCTCCAGTGCCTTGACCACGTGCAGGAACTCGTCGGCGGGGATTTCGGGGCGCAGTTTTCCGCGCACGCCCTCGAACGAGGTCACCTGCTCTTCGATCTGGTCGAAGGCCGATTCCAGTTCGGGCGAATCGAACCCAGGGTACAGGTCCTTCAGGCTCCAGCGTTGTAATTGATAGGCCATGTTTTCTCCTCTTGAAGTAGGATGGGACTTAATTTTACTCTGCGGAGACGGGATTTCAGGAGATTCTGGAAGACTGTTTTTAAAGAAAAAGGCCGCCGAGGACGGCGGCCCGTGTAGAGCAAATTGGCAATTTGCTTTACTTAGATGCTGGATCGGACGTGCATGATGTCGCCATCCTTGACGAGATACTCCTTGCCTTCAAGGCGGAACTTGCCCTTGGCCTTGGCCTCCGCCATCGACCCCAGGCCGACCAGGTCTTCGTAGGCCACCACCTCGGCCCGAACGAATCCACGCTGCAGGTCGGTGTGGATCTCGCCCGCCGATTCCTGGGCCGTGGCCCCGCGGCGTGTCGTCCACGCGCGGACCTCGTCCTCGCCGACGGTGAAGAAGGTCTGCAGGGTCAGCAGGTCGAAGGACAGGCGGATCATGCGGTTGAGGCTGAGTTCCTCGATGCCGTATTCCTGCATGAACATGGCTGCATCGTCGGCAGGCAACTGGGACAGCTCCATCTCAAGTTTGCCCTGCAACGCAATGGACGGATGGTCGAGCTCCACGCTGGGGGCGGATTGCCCCTCGCTGAGGTTGAAGACGGTCAGCATCGGCTTGCGGGTCAGCAACCCGAAGGAGGCCAATTCGCGCGCTTCCTCGGCGTTGAACTGCATCGTACGCAGCGGCTTGTTCTCGGAAAGCGTCTGGTGCAGGCGCTCGAACAACTCGATCTGGCGGGCGTTGACGGCCTTGTCGGTGCCGCCTTTCTTGCGCTCCTCGGCCAGTTTTTCGAGCTTGCGCTCGACCGTGATCAGGTCGTTGAGCAGCAATTCCTCGCCCATCGACAGGGCGTCGCGGGCGGCGTCCACGGTGCCGCTGGGGTGCGGGACGTTGTCGTTGTCGAAGCCGCGCACCACGTGGATGAAGGCTTCCATCTGCGCGAGTTGGTTCAGCAATTGGCCCGAAATGCCGCTTTTGGCGGAACCCGCCTCCAGTCCGGCGATGTCGGCGTAGGTCACCTTGGCGTAGATGGTCTTCTTCGGCTTGTACATATCCGAGAGGATGGTGACGCGCGGGTCGGGGACGTCCACCACGGCGGTGTGGACTTCGAAGCGCCCCGCCGAGGCGGTGGTGGGGGCATTGCCGCGGGTGAGGGCGTTGAAAATGGTGGTTTTTCCAGATTGTGGTAGTCCTATGATTCCTAGTTTCATCTTGACCTTGTCATGGGAAGTAGTTATACTAGCGCTCGCACTAGCCGAAGTGGCGGAATAGGCAGACGCGCACGACTCAAAATCGTGTACCTTCGGGTATGAGGGTTCGATTCCCTCCTTCGGCACACGGGAACCTACCCGAAAGGGTATTATACCCAGCGCGGTCAAAAATTGTGTCTTTTTTGAAAAACGAAAACACAATTTTTGACCGTGGGTATTTAATAACCGAACGCCCTCCTGGTTCAGGAGGGCGTTTTGTTTTATGAGGGATTGCCCTGCTTCTCAGCCTACCGCTTGTTCAGTATAATAGTAGAAAAGCAGTTTCATTCTTGGAATCCGACTTTAGCCTGGAGGCGCACCGTGAAACTGTCCCTGCTTTTCGTGCTTATAGACCTGATGGTCTTGCTGGCGTATCCGATTGTGTACTTGATCTACCAGGTTCGCAAGCTGTTCCAAGCCAAGCGATAGTTCGTCATCGCGGCCCGTTCGATCATCCTATCCTGGGAGGCTTCCATGCCGACACTGAACGATATCCTGGCCGTCATTTTGGGAGGGGGACGCGGCGCACGCCTGTATCCCCTCACCCAGCAACGCTCCAAACCTGCGGTGCCCATCGCGGGCAAGTACCGCCTGATCGACATTCCCATCAGCAACTGTATCAACTCTCAGATCTATCGCATCGCCGTGCTGACCCAGTTCAACTCGGTATCGCTGCACCGCCACATCTCGCGCAGCTACCAGTTCGACGCCTTCCACACGGGCTGGGTACAGATCTGGGCCGCCGAGCAGACTCTCGACCGCTCGGACTGGTACCAGGGCACGGCGGATGCCGTCCGCAAGCAGTTGTTCGAGATCCAGGCCACGGGCGCGAAGCACGTGCTGATCCTGGCGGGCGACCACCTGTATCGCATGGATTATGCCTCCATGGCTCAATATCATTGGGAGAAAGACGCCGATATCACCGTGGCGGTCCAGCCCGTGTCGCTTGAGGAGGCTCATCGCTTGGGCATCCTCAAGCGCGAATCGGACGGACGCATCTCCTCGTTCGTGGAAAAGCCCAAGGACCCCGAGATTCAAAAGCGTTTCGTCAGCCGCGACGACCCTGAACGTCCGCTGCTCGGCTCGATGGGCATCTACATGTTCAACACCCAGGTGCTGATCGACCTGCTGACCAACTATCCCAGACACGACGATTTCGGCGGCGACATCATCCCGCAGGCCATCGGCTCGCACAAGGTCTTCGGCTTCGACTTCGACGGCTTCTGGCAGGACATCGGGACCATCCGCTCGTTCTTCGAGACCAACCTGCTGCTGGCCTCGGCCAACTCGCCCTTCAACTTCTACGATCCGAAACTGCCCATTTACACCCGCGCGCTCTTCCTGCCTGGTTCCACCGTGGAGGGCAGCCAGTTGAAGGATGTGTTGATTGCCGAAGGCTGCCGCATCCAGAAGGCCGAGATCACGCATTCGATCATCGGCACCCGCGGCCAGGTCGGGGCGGGGACGGTCATCAAGGACAGCATCATCATGGGGTCCGACTACTACGACAGCGAGGCGCGCCAGCGCAGCATCCCAATCGGCGTCGGTGAGAACTGTTTCATCGAATGCGCCATCCTGGACAAAAACGCGCGCATCGGAAACGACGTGGTCATTCGCCCCTTCCCGCGCGATAAGGACATCGACCACGATAACTGGTACGTGCGCGACGGCATCGTGGTCATTCCCAAGGATGCCGAAATTCCCGCAGGCACGCGCATCGAACCTGACAATTCGGGTACATAAGTCACATTGCCCAATCCCCTCTCCAGGCGTACACTTTGCGCGCCTAGAGGAGAAAGTTCCAGACCGTCACGGAGGTGGTCCGTGGCGGTCTATCATTTTTCAGGGCAAGACGCATGGAGAACTGAATGAGTGAAATCTGGCCGATCTTCGTGATCATCCTGCAATTGATCTTCCTGGAAGGCATCCTTTCCATCGACAACGCGGCCGTGATCGGCGCGCTGGTGGCCCCCCTGCCCTCCGACCAGCGTGTCCCCTGGCCCAAGGCGATTCAAAAATTCGGGGAATGGCTCCACCCGCTTCTGGGAAACCAACGCATGGCCGCCCTGCGCGTGGGTCTGCTGGGCGCATACCTGGGCCGCGGCCTGATGCTGTTGATGACGAGTTTCCTCATCCACAACTCATGGGTTAAGCTGATTGGCGCGATCTACCTCATTCACCTGGCCTTCGACAACCTGCAGGACAAATCGGGCGGCGGTGGCGAGGATGACGATGAGATCAAGCCGATCAAGGTCCAGTCCTTCTGGGCCACCGTGCTGACGGTGGAGACCATGGACCTGATCTTCAGCATCGACAACGTGGTGGCGGCGGTCTCGCTCTCCGACAAGATCTGGGTGGTGATGCTGGGTGTGGCCATTGGTATCCTGACCATGCGTTACGCAGCGGGCATCTTCAGCTACGCGGTGGAGCGCGAACCGATCCTGCAACAGGCGGCTTACATCCTGGTGCTGAACATCGGCGTGGAAATGGTCCTCGACCAGGTCTGGCACGTCGAGATCTCGGACATGCTGCGCTTCGGCATCTCCATCGCCACGATCGTATTGTCACTGGCTTATGCCCACAGCCCGTTCCTGCAAAAATTCCGCTTCGCGTTGATCTGGCTGGCCAGGGGCTTCGGCATCGTCAACGAATTTGTGGACTGGGCGCTGGCCCCGTTCCGTGGCATACTGAGCTTGGTGGCAGGTCTCTTCAAGGGCAAGTCCGAGCCGACCCCTGCCTAGTAGGAAAGCGAGCAAAAGATGATTACCATCAAAAGCCCCGTCACACGCGACGATTTCAAGGCATACTACGCCCTGCGCTACAAGGTCCTGCGGGAACCTTGGGGACATCCCAAGGGCACCGAGAAGGACGACTACGAACCCATCAGCGAGCATTTCATGGCGGTCAACGAGAAAGGCGAGGTGGTGGGCGTAGTCAAGTTGTACGAGAAGAGCGAAGGGGTGGGACACGTCTCGCACCTGGCGGTCTCGCCCGATCACCAGCACAAAGGCATCGGCAAATTGCTGGTGCAGACCGTGGAGACGCGCGCGCGCGCGCGCGGTTTCCATTCGGTGGGGACCATGGCGCGCGTCACCGCCACCGCATTCTTCGAGAAGCACGGCTATCGTGTGACAGGCATGCCGTCCGTGCACTTGGGCACCACGCATCTGGTCTGGATGGAAAAGGAACTGAACTGACCTCCGTACAAAACTGTCTGGCCGCGTGACTTGACAGTGTTTTTTGTCCTGGAGTACACTAAAAACGGATGGGGAGTAGCCGCCTGTCCCCACAGGATGGATCGTCGTCATATCATTGGCTGAAAGGCCATCGGCGATCCATACGCACGCCCCTGGCGAAGCGTTGGCAAGACCACCACGGGTGTGGTGGTCTTTTTTATTGGCACCACGGCCCTCATCATCTTCAAGGAGAGTTGCATGGTTTTTGAGAAGAATGGAATCCCGCAGCAAGACTGGCACGCATTGGACGCGAGGGAAGTCCTGCGTCACCTGCAGGTGGAGGAGAATGGTCTCACCAGCGCGGAGGCGGCCAGCCGTCTCACGCAGTATGGGGAAAATCAACTTCGGGAGGCGCCGCGTCCCACCTTCTGGCACATGCTTTGGGAACAGTTGAACAATTTCGTGGTCATCCTGTTGATCGTGGCCTCGGTCATCTCGGCCCTGTTGGGAGACTACGTCGAGGCGGCGGCCATCCTGGCTATCGTGGTGCTGAATTCGGTGCTGGGCATCGTCCAGGAACGCAGCGCGGAGGAAGCCCTGGCAGCCCTCAAGAAATTGGCCGCGCCCGACGCGCAAGTCATCCGCGATGGACATCGACAGGCAGTCCCCGCCCGCAGCCTGGTCCCCGGCGACATCGTCTACCTCGAAGCCGGGAATTACGTCCCCGCTGACGTGCGCCTGCTGGAAGCCGTCAACCTGCGCATCGAGGAGGCCTCGCTGACCGGCGAGTCGCTGCCCGTGCAGAAGAACGCCGTCACGGTGCTCGATGAAAATGTCCCGCTGGGTGACCGCAAGAACACAGCCTTCATGGGCACGTTGGTTTCCTACGGACGCGGACGCGGCGTGGTGGTCAGCACGGGCATGCACACCCAGTTGGGCCTGATCGCGTCCATGCTGCAAAACGTCGAGGCGGAGGAGACTCCGCTTCAGCGCCGCCTCGACCAGTTGGGCAAGACGCTCAGCATCGGCTCGCTCATCCTGGTTGCCATCGTCTTCGTCGTGGCGCTCTTCAATTACACCGACGTCAGCCATATCTCGAATGGATTCCTCGGCTATCTCAAGGACTATGCAGCGGAAATCACCGAGGTCTTCATCATCGCCGTCAGCCTGGCCATCGCCGCTGTGCCCGAAGGCCTGCCCGCCGTCGTGACGATTTCGCTGGCGCTTGGCATGCGGGAAATGATCCGCCGCCACGCGCTCATCCGCAAATTGTCCTCGGTGGAGACGCTCGGCTCGGCCACCACCATCTGCTCCGATAAGACCGGCACCCTGACCCAAAACGAGATGACCGTCACCCGCCTTTGGGCCGATGGTCAGTTCATCGACGTGACGGGAACTGGCTACGTGCCCAAGGGCGAATTTCAAATCGATCGCAAGACCGTGGATTTGAATCAATATCCCGCCGTGCTGACGGCCCTGTGGCTGGGCGTGCTCAACAACGACGCTGAAATCGAGACCACCGGTGAGAACGAAGGTTCGCAGACCTATCGCATCGTCGGCGACCCAACCGAGGGAGCCCTGCTGGTGGCCGCCGCCAAGGCGGGCGCTCCGCATATCCAACTCGATGAGGCTTATCCGCGCGAGAACGAGGTGCCCTTCGACTCGGAACGCAAGCGCATGATCACGATCCATAATGTGAGCGAGCCGCATCCCGAAGATCCTTCGCCTTTCTACAATCAGAATCACAAAGACTGGGATGTGATCGCCGTCAAGGGCGCGCCCGACGTGGTGCTGAATCTGTGCTCCAAATATCAGGCTATGAACGACGAGGTCAAGCAACTCGATCCGCTGGCGCGTGAACGCATCCTGGCCGCCAATGACGACATGACGAAGGATGCCCTGCGCGTGCTGGGACTGGCCTACCGCGTCGTCAAGGACGTGCCCGACAACCCCGAAGACATCAAGACCGAGGAACTGGAAAAGGAACTGGTTTTTGCGGGCCTGGTCGGTATGATCGACCCCGCCCGCGCCGAAGTCAAGCCCGCGCTTGAGAAGGCGCGCCATGCGGGCATCCGCACCGTCATGATCACAGGTGACTATCCGAACACCGCGCGCGCCATCGCCGAGGACATCGGCCTGCTGACGCCCGGGCACATGGTCCGCACGGGCGCGGAACTGGACTCCATGTCCGACGAGGAACTCAAACGCGAGATTGAAATCACGGATGTGTTTGCGCGCGTCTCGCCCGAGCACAAGATGCGCATCGTCGATGCGCTGCAAGCCAACGACGAGATCGTCGCCATGACGGGCGACGGCGTCAATGACGCACCCGCCATCAAGCGCGCCGACATCGGCGTGGCGATGGGCATCACAGGCACCGATGTGGCCAAGGAAACCGCCGACATGGTGCTGACCGACGACAACTACGCCAGCATCGTCTCGGCCGTCGAGCAAGGCCGCATCATCTACTCGAACATCCGCAAGTTCGTGTTCTTCCTGCTATCCTCCAACGTAGCCGAGATCATGATCATCTTCCTCGCCACGCTGGCAGGCCTGCCCGCCCCGCTGACCGCCATCCAACTCTTGTGGCTGAACCTGATCACCGACGGTGCTCCCGCCCTGGCCCTCGCCATGGAAAAGGGCGACCCCGACATCATGGACCACAAGCCGCGCTCGAAGAAGGAACCCATCATCAACCGCTCGATGGGCCTGGGCATCTTCATCCAGACCATCGCACAGACTTCGGCCGTGCTGATCGCCTTCAGCCTCGGCCTGATCTGGCACCTCGAAGCAGGCGCACAAGTGGTCGGGAATCCCTTCCTCTACATCCTCCAGCACGATTGGCGCGGCATCGACGTGCAGACCGCCGAGACGATGGCCTTTGCCACACTCTCGCTGGCCGAATTGTTCCGCGCCTACACCGTCCGCTCGGAACGCGCCTCGATCTTCCGCATCGGCGTGTTCTCGAACAAGTGGATGCAGTACGCCGTGGGTGCTTCGATCTTCCTGTTGGTCGTCGTCACCGCCGTGCCCTTCCTCCAGCCGATCTTCAACACCCACTTCCCCAGCCCGCAAGAATGGGGCACCATCGTCGGTCTGGCGCTGATCCCTGCCATTGCCGAGGAGATTACCAAGTTCTTCCTGCGACGGACAGACAAGTAAATTAGCTCCAAGTGAGGCGGACCTTTGAGGTCCGCCTCACTTTTTCTCCATGCTACAATTAACACATGGACCTACAACTCGCTGACAAAGTTGCCATTGTTACTGGCGCGAGCCGCGGCATCGGACGCGCCATCGCCGAGACGCTCTCCGCCGAGGGGATGCGCCTCGTCCTGGCGGCACGCTCGCGCGAACATTTGGAGTCCCTGTCCGCTGCGCTGCCGACCGAGAGCCTGGTCCTGCCCATTGACCTGAGCCAGCCCCAGGCGGCGGAAACGGTCGTCGAGGCGGCACTCGAACGGTTCGGCGCCATCGACCTGTTGGTCAACAACGCAGGCGCCACCCAGCGCGGCGACTTCCTCACACTGACCGACGAGCAATGGGCCGACGGCTACGCCCTGAAATTCTTCGGCGCGATGAGACTGTGCCGTGCCGCATGGAGTCACCTGCAAGCCAGCCGCGGGAGCATCGTCAACATCATCGGCATCGGCGGGCGGACGGGCAGCGCCGAGTTCGCCATCGGCGGGACGGTCAACGCAGCGCTGATGAACCTGACCAAGGTCCTCGCAGACCGTGGGATCAAGGACGGTGTGCGCGTCAACGCAATCAACCCTGGCTCGATTGCCACGGAAAGATTGCAGGTGCGCATCCGCACCTTGATGAAGGAAAAGAACCTCAACGAAGAGGAAGCCACGCGCCAGATAGCATCCAGACTGGGCATTGCCCGCTTCGGCCAGCCCGAAGAGATCGCCCGCGCCGTGGCCTACCTCGCCTCCCCACAAGCGGATTACATCCAGGGCGCGATTATAGACATCGATGGAGGAGCCACAAGAACTCTATGACCGACTTCACCCCCATCCACTTCTATGACCACGTCATCGAGCCCATCTTCGACACGCCCCCCGCACTCGAAAAATCACCTACCTGCCCGCAAGGATTCATCTGGGAGGAGCGCACCTATCGCGTGACCGAGATGATGTCCGAGTGGAGCGACTTCACCCGCCGCGGCAGGATGGCGCGCAACATGCGTCCCAGCCACGCGTCCGTGGCGGCCACGCGTGGGTCGCTGGGCGTGGGCCGCTTCTACTTCCGCGTCCGCACCGACTCGGGTCAGGTCTTCGACCTCTACTATGACCGCGCCCCACAGGATGCCGACCGCCGCAAGGGACAGTGGTTTCTGTACCGCGAGTTGAAAGAAGACTAATCTTTTTTGAATCAAAAAACAAGGCTCGCTCCTAAATGGGCTGAGCCTTGTTTTCGTTTCGAGCAAAAATTGTTACACCTGCTCGAAGCGTTCCACAGGGACCACGAACAGCGTGGCGCGCGGCTGGGCCGTGCTCGACCCAAGCCTGGCGCGCATCAGACCGATGGCCTCGTCCACATGGCTATCATCCACGCCCACCAGCAGGGTGACCACACCGCTGCGCAGGAATCCGCCTGTGGAGGCGATGCGCGTCACGCGGAAGGCTCCGCCCGTCAAGGCCTGGGTCAGAGCATCGGCGTCCTGATCCTTCACGATTACGATGATCATCTTCATGGCTAGATCTCCTCAAAGCGTTCGACTGGCAGAATGAAAACGGTGGCCCCGCCCACGGTCACGGGGACGGGCGCAGGCATCGGCATGGGCGAGCCTTCCAACGGCAGGGTCATGTATTCCATGCGCTGACGGCAGGTCTCATGCAGGGTATCTAACACGGTTTGCTCACTGCCTTCGGGCAGGCCGATCAACAGGGTCGCGTTGCGGCGTCCTAAAAAACCGCCAGCGCTCGCCAGGTACACCACCGACGCGCCTAATTGCTCCACGGCGCGCACAGCCGTATCCTGATCCTGCTCCTGCACCACCGCCAGCACCAAAGACCGAATCTTCTCATTGTTCATGGGGCTTCCCTTTCTGTAAACCATAGGCCTCCGCTACAGGCAGCACCATCAGCACTCCCGTATCGGGATCTTCCAGATTACCCACTACGCGCCGCGTGGCCGTCACCAACGCATCCACCAGCGCATGATCCGAGACGGTGGTGAACAACGTTCGGCTAAGTGCCTCGGGGGCCTCGTAAAAATCGTCCAGCGAAGGCATCAGCGGAATATCGTCGCGGATGCCGCTCTTTTGGCGGATGCGCCCCAGCCCGGTGCTGAAGAGGACGGTCACCCCGCCCACGCCTTCCGCCTCCCAGGCCGCCAACACCTCCTCCAGATAATCGGGGTCGTGCAAGACGAACAAAACCAGATACATCAGGATTCCTCCTTGGGCGATTCCACATGGACCACTACCTGTTCCCGTTTCGACGGTCTTTCCGCCACCCGCGACTGGGACCGCGCGAAGAGCGCCCGCAGCAAGGGTGGCGTGACCAGCGTGCTGACCAATACCATGGCCACGATGGCCGAAAACTCAGAGTCCGTCACCAGGCCCTGACGCACGCCCACGCTCGCCACGATCAACCCCACCTCGCCGCGCGAGATCATGCCCGCGCCCAACTGCGTCGACTCGAGCGTAGACAAGCCTCCCATCCTCGCTCCCAGCCCTGAACCAATCCACTTTCCCAGCACGGCAATCACGATGATGACCAGCGCCATCCAATAGGCTTCAGTCTGTAACGCGCGCACATTGACCGTCAGCCCGATATTGACGAAGAAGATCGGCACGAACAGGCCATAAGCCATCGCATGAAAACCGCCTTCAATACGCTCTTTCTCGGGCACTCGCGCGGTCATCAACCCTGCCAGGAAGGCGCCCGTGATGGCGGCCATTCCGCCCAATAATTCCGCAGCCAGGCCGTAGGTCAGCATGACCACCAGCGCCAGGGTCAACGCGCCCTGGCTGATCGGCAGGCGCGCAATGCGATGAACCAGCCACGGCAGGGCCCACAAACCAAAAGCTACCGAAAGCACCAGGAAGGCCATCATGCGCACGGCGATCAAGCCCACATCCGCGAGGGAGGCGGCTCCGCTCTGCACAGCCAGGAAGACCGAGAGGAACAGGATTACCAGGATGTCGTCGAAGACGGCTGCGCCCAACAGGCTGAGTCCCACACGGCTGCGCAGGGCTTTGAGCTCGATCAACGTCTGGGCCGAGATGCTCACGGAGGTGGCACCCAGCGTCAGCCCAAGAAAGATGGAGGCGGCGGAGTCCATCCCAAACAGCGGACCAACTCCCCATCCCAGCAGGACGGGCACGACCACCCCCAGGGTCCCCGCCAGGGCCGAGACTCGTAGATTGTGAGTCAACTCGCCGAGATGCAATTCCATGCCCGCCAGGAACATCAGCAGTAACACACCCATCTCGCCCAGCTTGGCGATGAATTCGGCCAGATTTTCATCGAGGAAAGGCAGGTGCATCACGTTGAGCAGAGACGGACCGAGGAGCACACCCACCAATAGCTCACCCAGCACCGACGGCTGCCCGAATCGAATGCTGATGTAGCCCGCCATCTTGGCGGAGAGCAACAGAATCGAAAGCAGGAGGGAGAACTGGAGGAAGGCGGTCATTGGAAAAAGTATACACGCATTTTCGGGAGTTGAAATAAATTTTAGGTTAAATCCCCAAAAAACAACGCCTCTCGTGAAAACACGAGAGGCGCAGGTTTAGTAGGGCGCGTCGCCGGGCGAGCCGCCGGGTACCTCGTGCCAGTTATCGAATACGTCCGGGCCGGTCGGGGTGACCCGTTCAGCCGAACCGCAAGCGTGCAGGTCCAATGGGATGTTGTCGAGGCGGTCATCGCGGATTTCGGTCACATAGGTACTGAGGGTCGGTGAGCCGTAGGTCGAGATGACCACATCCACCACGCTGGCGCTGCCCGCATACAGGACAACCGGGTCGCGGCTATCACCATCTCCGAGATCGGAAGAGCGTCGTGTAGGGCAAGAG
>CALFXA010000176.1 GCA_937928015.1 uncultured Anaerolineales bacterium
GAACGCGTATTACATCCTGGTCGGGTTGATCCTCTCGAACGGATTGTTCCTGGCGGCGATGGCGCTGCTGTATCGGCTGATTCTCGTGGACCTGGGCTTCAGCGAGTCCACCGCCCAGCGGACCCTCGGCCTGCTCTTCGTCTTCCCGTCCGCGTTCTTCTTTGCGAGTTTCTACACGGAAAGCCTGTTCCTTTTCTTGGCCGTGTTGGGATTTACCTTTGCCATGCGCGGAAACTGGCTGGGTGCGGGGGTGGTGGCGGCCCTGGGCGTGCTGACCCGCTCCCAGGGCGCGGCACTGGTGGTCGGTTTGGGGTGGCTGTACATGGAGCAGCGCAAATGGGACTGGCGTCAGGTCCGCCCGTCGGCGGGGTGGTTCGCGCTGGCGCCGCTAGCCTTGTTGGCCCATTTCTACTCTCTGTATCTCAAGTCGGGACATCCGCTGGCGATGTTCGAGGCCATGTCCGCCTGGGGACGCAACAGCGCCGACAACGCCCTTGATCCCTTCCGCAATCTGTACGCCCCGCACCTGGACGTGTTCAAGATCGATCTGTTGATCTTCCTGATCTTTTTCCTGTGCAGTTTATACCTGTTATGGAAGTGGCCGTACAAGGCCTATGGCATCGTGGCCCTGCTGATGTGCATCCTGCCTGTGTACACGGGGCTGCTGGTTTCGGTCTCGCGTTATATGGTCATCATTTTCCCAGTCTTCATCCTGCTGGGGGAGAAGTTGGAGAACCGCCATGCATATGACGCCCTGCGGGCGGTCTTCTTCGCCTTGCAGATTGTCTACTTTGCGGGCTGGGTGAACTACTACTGGATCGCCTGATGGAATCACCCCGACCTTCGTTCAATACGCGGGCTGTACTGAGCCTGCTCTTCGCCGTGCTGACGGTGTTATCCTTTTGCGTCGGGGTGGCGCCGATTCCCCTCACGTCGCTGATCTGTTATCCCGCCGCGCTCCTGTTGGGCGGGATCGCCCTGTGGACGGGATGGTCATCCCTGCGGGAGGTGCGCCAGAACGGCGGGCGCGGACGCCGCCTGGCGCTGGTCGGCATGTGGACGGGCGGCCTGACCCTGCTGGCCGTCCTGTGCTTCTCCGCCGTTGCCATCGTCCTGGCCCCGACCGTCTTCGACCTGCTGCATCAGGCGTGGATCCAGCTTCAGCCCTGACCCAGTCCCTTTCTCAGCCGCACCTTATCTCTTCCTTGCGTATCCACCCTGCATCGGGTATCCTTGACCGCGGGAGTGGTTAGGTCCCGGTGGGTCTCCTGGTCTTCAAAACCTGTGGCGGGTCGCGTTGCGGGCCGCGGTGGGTTCGACTCCCATCCACTCCCGCCTACTGCCCAAAGGTGGACGATGGTTCCAATCCCATTGTCCACCCTGTCTGTTTATAAGGTGCTTCATGAATTTCCCCGAAACTGAAATCCTGACTTCCCTCGTCGCGCCCATTTTCCGCATCGACGACGTCACCGCGGGCGATCCGCGCCAGTACATCGTCCGTTATCGCGGAGAACTCCTCGTGGATGATTCCGCCCGGGCCTACGACCAACTGTCGGCGGCGCTGGAGCCGTATGGCATTACGCCGCTCTTCCGCGTCGAGGACGGTCGCCACGTCATCCTACTCATCCCGCGTCCCGCCGACCCGAAGCCCGCTAATATCAACATCAATATCGTCCTGTTCATCCTGACCGTCTTCAGCGTGATGTTGGCGGGCGCCCAGCCCGACGGCCCAATGCCGAACGACATGTTGGGACAGGTGATGATGTTGGTCCGCAACATTTTCTCAGGCTGGCCTTTTGCGCTCAGCCTGCTGGGAATTTTGCTGGCGCATGAGTTTGGTCATTACCTGGTCAGCCGCTATCACAAGACGGCCGCCACACTGCCATATTTCATCCCGTTGCCGTTCAGCCCGTTGGGGACGATGGGCGCGGCCATCCTGATGCAGGGCACGCCCAGGAATAAGCGCGTGCTGTTCGACATCGGCGTGGCGGGGCCACTGGCGGGGCTGATCGTCGCCATTCCCGTCCTCTGGCTGGGACTGTCCCTTTCGCATACCGACATCATCCAGGACACGGTCTATCCTGCCCTGCAGCCGAAGGAGCAGGCCGTTTGCGCCGACCCCGCGTTCAACGCCGACGGCAGTTACACCTGCGCGGGGGATGGGTTCATCGAGGGCAATTCCCTGCTCTACCTCGGCATGAAATATTTGCGCTTTGGCAGCCTCCTGCCTGCGCCCGTGGATTATGGCGGTCAGTCCCCGCTCCTGTATTGGCTGCGCTACTTCTTCACGGGCGGCCCCACGCCCTTCGGCGGCACGGACGTGATGATCGACCCCGTGGCCTTCGCGGGTTGGGCGGGACTGCTGGTCACCGCGCTCAACCTGCTGCCTGCCGGCACGCTCGATGGCGGTCACGTGGTCTTTGCCCTGTTCGGCAAGAAGGCGCGCTACGCCTTCCCCGTCATCCTGGTGCTGCTGGGCGTGCTCGGTTTCTTCTGGATGGGGTGGTGGCTGTGGGCCGCCATCCTGCTCTGGCTGGGACGTGTCCAGGCCCAACTGCTCGACGAGATCACCCCGCTCGACACGCCGCGCCGCGTCCTGGCCGTGGTGGTCCTCATCCTCTTCGTGCTGGTCTTCACCCCTGTTCCTTTTGCGACTTTCTAACTCAATGAAGCTGACCCTGCGCCTCCCCCTCCTGCTGGCTCTGTTGCTGACGGCCTGCTCGTCCGCCGCGCCTGTCACGCCCACCTCGACCCCCAAACCCGTCAAGGCCGTTCCGACTCTCACCCCCACGCCCGCGGGCCTGCAAATTCCCGACGATGCCCTGCGCGGGCTGACCGTGCGCGTGGCGCATCCCTGGTTCGGCTCGGACGCGAGCCTGTTCGAGTCGCAGGTGGACGAGTTCAACCGCGCCAACCCATTGGGCATCCAGGTGGTGGCGGTGGGCAACATGAACTATAGTGAGTTGTTCGAGAACGTCAGCGCTGCGCTTCCCACCTCCGAGAGTCCCAGCCTGGCGATTGCCCTGCCTGAACATGCCCGCCTGTGGGATGCCGATGGGTTCGTGGCTGACCTGACGCCCTATCTCACCGATCCAAACTACGGGTGGAGCGAGTCCGAGATGGTGGATTTCCCGTCTGTGTTTTGGACGCAGGATGCGGAGGGCGACCGCCGCCTGGCGCTGCCCTATCAACGTTCGGCCCGCTTCCTGCTCTGGAACCAGACCTGGGCGGCCGAATTGGGCTTCGACGCCCCCCCGTCCACCCCCGATGACTTCCGCCAGCAGGCCTGCCGCGCCCGCCAATCCCTCACCGCCGACGCCATTCCCGAGAACGACTCCCTCGGCGGCTGGCTGGTTGACACCGATGCGATGACCGCGCTCTCGTGGATGCAGGCCTTCGGCGGCGGTGTGCTGGAAGGCAACGACTATCGCTTCATGACGCCTGCCAACGTCAGCGCCTTCACCTTTGCGCGTAAACTCCAAGAGGATGGCTGTGCCTGGATGCCCGCTGCCGACACTGATCCGCTGGCCGCCTTTGCCGCGCGCAACGCTTTGTTCATCACCGCCGACCTGTCGCAGTTCTCCGCCGTTACGCGTGCCTTCGGCACGGCGGGTAACACGGACACCTGGCGTGCGCTGGCCTTCCCGGGCGAGAAGCCCGTGCTGCCCATCTACGGCTCCTCGCTGGTCATGTTCAAGTCCACGCAGGAGAATCAACTGGCGACCTGGCTATTCATGGACTGGCTGCTCTCGCCCGAGAACGATGCCCGCTCCGCGCAGACGACGGGCCTCTTCCCGTTGCGCGCTTCGAGCATGAGTTGGCTGGCCGATTACCAGGCCAGCCATCCGCAGTGGGTCCAGGCCGTGGAGTTGATCCCCGATGGCGGACTCCAGCCGCAGTTAGGTTCGTGGCGGATGGTGCGCGTCATGCTCGGTGACGGATTCGCGCAGATGTTCCGCATCGGCCTGCCCAGCGATGAAGTGGCCAAATTCCTCGTGCAAATGGAGTCCACTTCGCGGGATTTGAGCAAGTGAGGTCTTCTTGAAAAAGTCTGTTTTGTGGTTTGTAGTGGCCATGCTGGCGATTGTGATCGGCGTGGCCGTGTATCCTTATTTTGCGAACGTCAATCTTCCTGAATCGACTTTTTCCGCCTACGGCTCGGAGACTGTCCGCGCGCGCGTGACGCAGATCCTCGAAGAAGGCACCATCGACATCGGCAATGGGCAATCCCAGCCGTACCAGGTGGCGCGGGTGGAGATTCTGGAAGGGGAGTATCAGGGCATCCCGATGGAGATCGATTACGGCAAGCGTCAGGTCCGCACCGATACCTATCGCCTTGCCGTGGACGACCGTGTGCTGGTCACCATCAGCAAGACGCCCGATAACGTCATCAACGCCTATTTTGTGGACTACGAACGGTCCACGCCCTTGATCTGGCTGGCGGTCCTCTTTGCCGCTGCCATCCTGGTCATCAGCGGCTGGAAGGGACTGCGCGCTCTATTGAGCATGGTCTTCAGCCTGCTGGTCATCATCGGTTACATCATTCCGCACATCCTGGCAGGGGAAGACCCGCTGACGGTCAGCATCATCGGTTCGGCCATTCTGTTGGGCGTGACCCTGTACCTGACCTACGGTTGGAATCTGAAGTCGCACGCGGCTGTGTTCTCGATGGTGGTTGTGCTGCTGCTGACGGGCGGATTGTCCTTCCTGTTCGTGGTCATCACCCGCCTGAGCGGCATGGGCGACGAGAACGCCATGTTTCTGGTGCAGAGTATGCAGAATCCGCTCAACATGCGCGGACTGCTGCTGGGCGGCATGATCATCGGCGCGTTGGGCGTGTTGGACGATCTGGTCACCACCCAGGCGGCGGCGGTCTTCGAGTTGCATCACGCCAACCCGAACCTTGGCTTCCTGGGGCTGTACCGTTCCGCCATGCGCATCGGGCAGGACCATGTGGCAGCCACGGTCAACACGCTGGTGCTGGCCTACGCGGGCGCGTCCCTGCCGATGTTGTTGATGTTCTCGATGGCGCGCGGAAATTACGCCTACCTGGTCAATTTTGCCGTGGTGGCCGAGGAGGTCGTCCGCACGCTGGTAGGCTCGCTGGGGCTGATTGCGGCGGTGCCGCTCACGACGGCGGTTGCCATCGGATTCGCCCTCTACGCCGACCGGCTCGGGGCGTTGAGGCAGGTTCTCGGTCCAGAAGGGGCGGAGGGTGGTCATCACCATTAGCTCGTAATCACTCGTTGGAATGTCGCATAGCCAAATTGAAGATATAAATTCACCGCATGTTTTTATCGCCGAGGCATGGAAGACGCAGAGAAAGATTTCAAAACTCTGTCTCTTTGCCTCGGCGATTGTTTTGCATTTCGAACGCCTTTGGGGTACATTAATCTTGTCTGTTGCCAGAAAACCTGGCAAATTTCCCTTCCCAACCCTGCAACCATCCCTGATTCCCTGCGTATAGTTTGATAGAAAGTACAAGGAGCGCACGTGAACGACGAAATGTCCTGGGTGCTCCAGGCGCAGCAAGGCAGCGATGAAGCCTTTACTTACATAGTCGAAACGTATCAGACGCCCGTCTACAATCTGTGCTATCGCATGTTGGGCGAGCCTGAAGCCGCGGAAGACGCCGCGCAGGAGACCTTCCTGCGCGTCTATCAACACATCCAGCGCTACGACCAGAAACGGCCGTTTGCCACCTGGTTGTTATCCATCGCTGCGCATTACTGCATCGACCGTTTACGCCGCCGCAAGCTGGCGATCTTTTCCATTGACGAAGCCGACGAGGGCGAAGCGGGCTACGAACTGCCCGACCCCGCCGCCGTCACCCCCGAATCCGCCTCACTCCGCAAGGAGGAGCGCGAACAGATTCAGGGTCTGCTTCACCACCTAGACGCCACCGACCGGGCTGCCATCGTCATGCGTTACTGGCATGAACTTTCGGAGGCCGAGATCGCCGAAGCGCTCCATCTTACTGTCAGCGCGGTCAAGAGCCGCCTGCACCGTGCCCGCCGCGAACTCGCCGGCCTGTGGCAGGGACAGGCTCCCAAGACCCGCTCGCAAAGGAGACCCCATGAATCACCAGCCTTTTGAATCCTGGCTGCTGGATGACCTGCCCCTGGCGTCCGAGCAACGCCGCGAATTGGATTCGCATCTGCGAACCTGTCCGCGCTGCACGGCTCTGGCCGAGACGGGGTTGGCCTTGCGCGCTCCGCGCATGGTGACGCCTGCCCCGGGCTTCACGCAACGCTTCCAGGCGCGCCTGGAGGCCCGTCGGCTGGCCGAACGCCGCCAGCGACTTTGGGGATTGATCCTCTTCTCCGTAACGGGGGTGGGAATCCTCACCTGGCTGACCTCCCCCCTGTTGGGCAGGCTGGCCGATTCACCCGCCGAGTGGATCAATCTCGTGTTGGGTTATCTCATGTTTCTAATTTCCTCCGTCCAGGTATTGACGGAAGTGGGCTCAGTCCTGTTGCGGGTTGTGCCTGGTTTCGTACCGCCTATCATGTGGATGGCCTTGGCCTCGGTGCTGGGCGGCATGAGTCTGTTGTGGACGGTTTCAATCTGGCGGTTTACCCGCGTCCCGCAAGGAGTGTAACTATGAAAATGATTTCCAAAATGCTCACCAGCCTGCTACTGCTGGCGCTGATGTTGGCGCCCGCCATGTCCGCTTCGGCGCAAGGCCTGGGTGACTCGCTATCTGAAGGCAAGGTTGTTTTCGGCGATAACTTCGTCCTGTCCAAGGGGCAAACCCTGGGCGGCGACCTGGTGGTCTTTGGCGGCAATGTCACCATCGAAGAGGGCGCCACCGTCAAAGGCAGCCTGGCCCTCTTTGGCGGCAACGCCTCGGTGGCGAAGGGTGCAGAGATCAACGGCG